>DASQJC010000123.1:0-7599 GCA_035631255.1 Candidatus Eremiobacteraceae bacterium
CAAAGGCCGAATTGACGATGAGTGCGGCTCTGTTCACGCTGAGCCATTAGTGTTCGCTCTGCGGCCTCCATCCCTGTGCGGGTCTGTTTTAACGAGTCGAACGGTCGACGCTAAGCGCCGGCCATTCGACTGTCGGTGGTTCTCGTAGCGATTTCGCGCTTACATCAGAAGATGCAGCTTGTGCATTTGCTTCCGAAGGTCAGCTTGTTGTTCGCGGATCTTCGCGATACGCTGCTGTCGAACGCGCATCGGTAGCGCGCGTTGGTGTTGGACGACGTCGATAGAATGCTCGAGCTGCGCCGAGCGCTTCTTCAGGACGTCGATCCGTTGTTCGGCCGTGCGGTCGTCGCGTCGCTCTTCGCGGACGCGATTCATGTGGCGATCGGCGGTCCTGTCATCGCGGCGCTCTTCACGCCGGTCTGCGTGCCGGTCGACGGTCCGGTCATCGCGACGCTCTTCGTGGACGCGCGCCATATGTCGATCGGCAGTCCTGTCATCGCGCCGCGCTTCGCGCATGCGCGAGATGTTTCTGGCTGCGCGGGGCACGCTAACGGCTCGAGTTCGAACTGAAAGCGGCGAGGCCACACGGACTCGCTGTAGGACATCTAATGGCACTCTTGTGGTGGACAGGCTCGGAACGAACGGCCGCGTCCGTACCGTCGGGAACACCGGCTGTCTTGAAAAGGTCGCCGGCACGCCCAAAACACTCGACGACGGTCCAGTGATCGGCATCGGGTGAATGCTCGGAGACGTCGATGGATGCGCCCTTGCAGCTGATGTCGTTGCGAGGACGATCCCCGCCGCGACCATTGCTTTCATCAAGGTTGATCTCATCTCGTTACCTCTCTATGAATTTTCTTCATCTACGATTTATTCATGAATCGTGCGAGTGTCGATGGTGTGTCGGCGCAAGCACAAACGATGTGGTTCCCGTTATGCATCCAACACCACACGTGTTGAGCGCCGGGTCTGTCGTGCGGTGCAGTCCGGACCCGGCGTTAGGTAGCCTCGCCGAGCACCATCAACAAGCTCGATATATGAAAACCCGCCGTCCTCGACGAGCGGCGGGTTTGCGATCTTCGTTCGGTTTGGCGTCCGCGCTACAGCGTCTCGAAGCGAGTGACCCGGTCGCCGTCCTCGAACACGACTGCTCGAGTTCCAGGCACCGGTATCGGCTGCACCGTCGTCAGCGTTCGAATCGTGCCATTCGGCATCTCGAAGGTGACGAACGGACTTTGCGCGGCCACGACCTGGCCGACGAAGTTCGTCACGGCAGGCTCCATGCTCACGATCTGCTGGCCGTTCTCGACGACTGCGACTTGCGTTCCGATCGTCGGGAGCGGACCCGTGTCGACAAGCGTTCTCGTCGATCCGTCAGGCAACATGAACGTGACGAGGTCGCCGATGACGCTGATCGGCTGGCCGACGAATGAGACGTCGGTCGGCACGAACGTTGTCGGCATCACGTTGTCGGTGACGAACGCCATCTGTCCGAATGGAAGCGGCTGAATCGTCGTGAGGGCGAGAGGAACGAGGCTGTCGTTCGGCGCCACCGCGACGATTTCGTCTTGAACCGGCGCGATCGCGCGCAGCACCGGGATCTCCGGTTCGCGTTCGATCTCTTCGCGTCGCGTGAACACGATGACGCGATGGACGACCGGTTCGCTCACCTTGACGATGCGAAACGCTCTCACGTCGTCTCTATCTCTAAATACGAGCTGGCGATCGCGGTCTGCGCCAGATTCTCGGAACGCGACGAACGTCCGCATCGTGCCGTTCGGCATGCTGACGATGACGTGGTCGTCCGAGAGCGCGACTGCGCGCGCTTCGACACGTTCCCGGCCGATGAACGTCGTCATCGGCTGCGACACCGTGCGCCATGATGTCGTGCGAACGACCTTACGGACGACGGTTCGTCGCGTGGTTGTCACCCGTCGGGTCGTGGCCGGACGCGATGGCATCACGTGGTGCGTGGTCACCGTCGCGTGCGTCCTGACGGTTGTCGTCGTGCGCACTGTCGTATGGTGCACCGCGATCGGATGCACCGCCGGATGCGCCTCCGACGGCTTAGCCGGATGCGTTTGGACGTGCTGCGTCTTCTTCGTGTGGTGCGAAGACGAGCTGCTCTGCGGCGGCGCGGTCGGCGCGGCTAGCGAGGGTGCGCCGATCGAGAATCCTAGCAGCAGGGCGAGTGCGGTTGCGATTGTTGATCGTTTCATTTCGGATGTCTCCTGCAGGCTTGTTGCCTGCGCGTGGCTTGTGGCCGGCGCCCAGCGCGCCTCAACGTGCAGCGCCCTCGTGCCGATAGACCACGCTTATAGTGGACCTAGATAGTATTCCCGAGAAAGGCCGAAAAAGCGCCGAAAAGGGGCGCTCTCCGGTACGTTCTCCGGAACTATAATCGCGTCAGAACGTTTCGCGGCGTTCTTGCGCCGCCATGTTGCGTCTTCGCTTCGGCCTGTCGCGGCGCGAGCCGACAAATGGGCGCGTCAAACCCATGAGGATTTCGGGTAACGGGTCTGCTGCTATGAACGCTAGGTTCGTCTCTGCGAATCGTGCGCCGACTTGCGAGTCGCCAAGGAGCCGAGCACCGATCGCGTACAGCGCCGACCTGCCGGCGACGAAGCGCGCGCCGCGAAATCGTTGCGGCGGCATCGGTGCTCCAGTCGCCGCGATGCACGCTAGGTGCGGGAAGTTGACTCCAGCGACGAGCGAACCGAGCAAGCTCGCCCAAAACCGCGGGTTGATCTCGATGATCCACGCTCGGCCCTCGACGGGATCGTAACGCATATCGATGTGTGCGACACCGCTCCATCGCAGTGCGGTGAGTGCGTGCTGTGCTTCAGCGCGAATCGCCTCGTTCTCGACGAAGTCGATCCCGACCGGCGGCTTGAATCGGCCGTGTCCTTCGACGATGCCGCGTTGGATCGTGTACGCCGACACGACGCCGTTGACACCCAACACGTTGAAATCGATATCGTATCCGGGAACGAATGACTGGACAATGCTTTCGCGTTTCGGCGGCGATGCGCTCACCGCATGCAGCAGTTCAACTGCCGTCTTGAAGTACTTGATATCACGCCCGTAGCTTGCGCGTGCCGGCTTGATCAATACCGGGAATCGAAGCGAGGCGAGCCGCTCTCGGAATCGCGGATCTTCATCGAAGTGGATCGTCTGTGGATGCGATAGCCCATGTTCCTGGCAAAATTGTGCGAGCACCCACTTATCTTTTGCGGCTTCAAACACCGGCGGCGACGGAATTGGGACGATGGCGATCGCGCCGCGCAGCGTTTCTTCATGCGGCAGCATGAATCGAAGCATCGACTGACCGACAGGCAGCAGCACATCGGCCTTTGACTGTTTGATGACGTCGAGCAGCGCATCGAGAAATGCTGCATCGCTCAATCTTGGATCGAGATGGAAGAAACGGTCGGTGAAGCGAGAGAATCGTGCCGGAGCCCATTTGTCGGTCGAGCACACCGATACACGGTGGCGTGCGTTCCCAAGGCATCGCAAAACCGAGAGGGCGAAGATGTATTCGCCGTCCGGAATCAAGACGGAAACCGGGTCGCTCATCGCGCTAACCCGAATTGGGCCCTGCCATCTGCGGGTCTCCGAGCTACGCTTGCTCTAGTCTCCTTTGGTGGCTAGCGGTTTAGGCTTTCTGCCGTCGACAAAGTCTTGCCCCCAACGATGCGTAAGACGCTCGAAAAAATTGGACAGGGTGGCGATTGAAAGCGCGAGAAACGGCCCCGCTCGATGGCATCCACGGGCAGTCGTGTTGCACTCGTCGTCGCGACATCGGCGCTAGGAGCACTCCTGGCGAGCGGTTGCTCGGCTGCATCCGTCGCGAACTCGACTGACTTGCCGCTCGCGCTGAGTGCGCAGCCACACCAGACGTCGAACACGGTTAGACGCGTTGGCGGTGTGCAGCACATCGTGATCTTCACGATGGAGAACCGCTCGTTCGACGAGATGTTCGGCACATATCCCGGCGTCAACGGCATTCCGAATCCGGCTCCGTGCAATCCTGATCCTAATAGCGGTCAGATCGTTTGCTTGTATCATTCGCACACGCTCGTCGAATACGGCGGTCCGCACGGAGACTTAGCCGAACGGGTCGACCTCGACGGAGGTAAGCTCGACGGCTTCATCACCGCCGCTGAGATGGTTCGCCAAGGGCAACCGAACCACGATCCATATCCCGACGAAGTCATGGGTTACCACACGTGCAACGATCTGCCGGTCTACTGCCGGTTCGCGAGGCGTGGGGTCCTCGCTGATAATTTCTATTCGGCGACCACGTCGTTCAGCACGCCGGCGCATTTGTTTATGGTCTCGAATTGGTCGGCGAAGTGTCTGATTCCGCGAGACCCGTTGAGCTGCTACTCGTTCAACGATCCGAATGTGAAGACGAACCCGCCGCCCGATTTCGCTTGGACGGATATCACGTGGCTGCTCCACAAGGCGGGCGTCTCTTGGGGCTACTACGTCTATACGGACAAGTTCGTATCGATGCTTCCGGGCGACACCGCCGACGGCGAGGCGCCTATACCGGACTCGGTTTATAACGAGGTGAGCGACTGGAATCCGTTGCCGGCTTTCGACGACGTGAAAGAAGACGGTGAGTTCGCCAATCTCCAACCTGGAGCGTCCTTCATCGCTGCTCTCGAGACGGGGACGTTGCCCGCGATTTCGTGGGTCATCCCGCCGTTCAAGTCGAGCGATCACCCGACTGCGAGTCTCGCAGACGGACAGATGTGGCTGACGAACGAGGTCTCGGCGGTCGAAACGAGCGTGTATGCCCCGTCAACGCTCGTCATCATCTGGTGGGATGATTGGGGCGGTTTTTACGATCACGTCGTGCCGTTCACCGTCGATTCGCTCGGCTACGGTTTTCGAACACCGCTGATCCTTCTCGGTCCGATGGTGAAGGCGGGCACGATCGACCATCAGCTCTTGTCGACCGATGCGTTCAACAAGCTCATCGAAGACCTGTTCCTGGGCTCGCGGCGCATCGATCCGGTGACGGACGGACGACCGGACCCACGACCGGACGTGCGCGAAGCGGATCCGTATCTCGGCGATCTCCGCAAAGACCTCAAGCCGTTTGGCCCGGTTCCACCCCACTAGAGAGCGGGCAACTCCGAAGAACGCGCTCTAGTAGTCGTTCTCCGGAGGTGCGGTCCGTAAGGTGGTTAGCTGGGCGTGCGAAAGTGTTGGTTTCACATCCACGAATGGCAACGGCGCTTGGGTAAAGTCGAAGCAATCACCGAGATTGTCGGCGCGGGCGTCAGCCGTGCCCAGCGAGGGCAGCCCGAGCGCCTGCTCCGTGAATTGCAAGATGCTGCCCGATTCGTGGCGGAAGTGCGATATATAGCCCTTGCGCGCGTACGGCGAGATGACGAGCAACGGCACTCGGAAGCCCAGCCCCATCACGTCGAGTTTCGGCGGCGGCATAGGATCGTACATGCCACCCCAATCATCCCAGAGGACGAAGATCGCTGTCGAACCCCAAAACGGGCTATTGCCGATCGCGTCGACGACTGAAGAGACCCACGCCGGGCCGGTCGCCGATTTGTTGCCCGGATGATCCGAGTCGGTGAACGCTGGCGTGACCCATGTGACGTTCGCGAGCAGTCCGGCCGAAACGTCCGCTACGATCTGTACCGACGGCGAGATGATGTGCGACGGCCAATCCGGACCATAGCGTATGTGGCTGATCGCATCGTAGGCGTTGAAGAAATTCGTGGTCGACTGCGCGTATTGCAACCATGAGAGACCGGCGGTGTCGATTTCGTCCGCGAGTGTCTGATAGTCGAAGCAAGGGAATGGACCTTCACGTTCTCTGCCGGTCTGATCGAGCACTTTTACGCGAGTTCCGGGCGACGAGTCGCAACCCCAGACGTCGGCGTCTGACGGGTTCTCGTCTGCGTTCTCCGATTGGCCGGCGATGAGATACTGGTGAGCCGGGTAGCTCGGACCGGTGTTGGACTGGTACATCTGGTCCGCTAGCGTGTAGTCCGCAGCGAAGGTCCAATACTGCTCGATGTCCGACTGCTGAACATATGCGTACGGTGCGAGCGGCGAGGACGCGCCCGTGCCCTCGAGGTCGAATCCGTCCATTCGGCCGCCGTCATACGCCTTGACCCAGACGTCGTGCGAATGACTCACGTCGTAGTTCTCTGCGAGCGGCGTGCTCTTCAAGGCGACGATCTTGCCCGTGTGTATCATTCCGGAGTTCACAGTATACGCGCCGGGATAACCGTGGAACAAATTGTTGAAGCTCCGATTCTCCTGCACGATGATGACCACGTGCTTGATGAATCCCTGCGGTATCGGACTGGGACTGTCCGTTGGAGCTGGCGACGGCGGATCGATGAGGGCCGTCTCCGCAATGGAGCTCGAGGGGCCTGAAGAGCACGCCACGCATCCGAGCGAGACGAGTACGCTCGCTATCATCGCGCAACGCCGACCGAACGTCCTTACGTGAAACCCGGCGTCAATAGGCAACCGCAGCACTCGCATCCTCCGAAGCGCTGAAACGCCCTGTTTCTGACGTGTCGTTCAACGTGACTATTGAAAAACCCGCGACCATCTGCAGGTCGCGGGTTTTTAAGATGCTCCCCGAGTTGGACTCGAACCAACGACTTGCTGATTAACAGTCAGCCGCTCTACCAACTGAGCTATCGGGGACCGTTGGCAATAGGCGAATTATAGCAAAAGAGGGTCGGTCCTTCAAGCCGCTCAGCGTGCGGTGTGACCTTTCGCGCCACTCGAATCGAAGGAGCGCGCGATCGTATCGGCGGCCGCATGTGCACCTGCGACGCAATCGGAGACGGAAGGCCCGGTGAAGTAGTTGCCGATGAGCGTCATCTGCGGCAGCTTTGACATTCCGACGGCGATGTTGGCCAGTCGTTCGGCGTGACCGAGCGAGAGCTGCGGAATCGCTTTATCCCATCGGAAGCCGGCGATCACTGACGGCGGCTCATCGACGCCAAGCACGCGTTGCAGATCGTTGTGAGCGATGGCGACAATCTCGTCGTCGCGTAGTGACGCGATCTCGCGGTCGCCGCTGCCGCCGAGAAACGCGGTTAACAATGTGCGATCGCTGGGAGCACGGTCTTCGAACATCGCAGAATTCCACGCGCAGCCGAGGATGCGCAAGCCCGAATCATCGCCTCGCAAAAAGCCGAAGCCGCGCAGATCGTTTTCGGTAGCGTTGCGTGGGTACGACAGCGCGACTTGTGCGACAGGTTCGTACGGTATTTCCCCGAGCGCTTCTGCCGCCTCCGGCTCCAAATGGGCAAGCAAACGGCCGGACTCGTATGCTGGGAGCGCCAACACCGCGTGCCGAGCGACTATGCTCTCCGATTCGTGTTCGCTCCGACCGTGACGCGTCGAATCTTTGAAGACGAGCTCGACATTCGCTCCCCGCAGCACGACATCGGTCACGCGAACACCGAGCCGCACGTCGTTGCCGAGCGTTGCGCCCAGAGCACCGATCAATGCCGCGTTGCCGCCGGCGAGTGCGAGTGGCGTACGACGCGGACCGCGGGGCGCATTGCGCCGCCGCGCAACAGCACCGACGAATACGCT
>DASQJC010000124.1:0-2358 GCA_035631255.1 Candidatus Eremiobacteraceae bacterium
GTCGATATCCTCAAGCGCATGCCAGGGATCGGTGCGTACACCGCGGGCGCCATCGCGACTTTTGCGTTCGATGCGCGCGCCGCATGCGTCGACGTCAACGTCGGCCGCGTGCTCACTCGATCGATCGACGGCGTCGACCACGTCACGTCTGCTCGCGCCTGGGCCCTGGCCGAAGCCGCCCTGCCGCGTGGACCGGCCGCGGCTTGGACCCACGCGCTCATGGACGTCGGCTCGACCTTTTGTCGCGCGACTCCGCATTGCGATGCGTGCCCGGTTCGAGGTTCGTGCCGATTCGTCGCGCTCGGCATGCAGCGCTCGCCGCGGCACAAGCCTGCAAGATCGGAGCGGTTTTCCACGTCGCGACGGTATTATCGCGGCCTCGTCGTCAAATCGCTGACGCGCGCACCGCACATGAGCTTCGTGCGGCTCGGCGAGCAGGTGAAGGAAGGCTTTGAAAAAAGCGACCTGCCGTGGCTTCAAGACCTATTGGAGGGACTGCAGCGCGACGGTCTCGTGGCGGTCGATCGCCGTCGACGAACGGTAAGCCTTCCCTGACGCTTGCCGAGCGGCGCAAAGCGATCATCGAGCGCCTCGCTCAGGTATATGCCAATGCGAAAACCGCGCTTCACTATAAAGACACGTACCAGCTGCTCGTCGCGGTGATCCTGTCGGCACAATGCACCGACGCGCGCGTGAACATGGTCACGCCGGCGCTCTTCGAACGTTATCCCGACGTCGAGTCGATGGCGCGCGCGAATATCAAAGAGCTAGAGAAATACATCAAGACCTGTGGGCTCTTCTCAACGAAGGCGAAGAACATCGTCGGCGCGTCGAAGATGATCGTCGAGCGCTTCAGCGGTCAAGTGCCGTCGACGATGGACGAGTTGCTCGAGCTGCCCGGCGTCGGGCGCAAGACGGCGAACGTCGTGCTTTCAGTCGCGTTTGAACAAGCTGCGATCGCCGTCGACACGCACGTCTTCCGGGTCGCGAACCGCTTAGGGTTAGTGCGCGCCAAAACGCCGCATGACGTCGAGAAACAGCTCATGCGCGTCGTGCCGAAGGACCAGTGGTCCGACGCGCATCATTGGCTCATCCATCACGGCCGCGAGATCTGCTTCGCGCGCAATCCGAATTGCGCCGGCTGCCCTCTTGTCGACCTCTGTCCGAGCGCAAAAAGATACTTGAGAGCTGAGGCTAGGGAACGATCAGGACGCTGAGTTGCTGACGGTCGTCAATTCGTCCGTGTGAAATAGTAGCCGCTCGGCGGGGGTTGGGCGTGGAGCACGATATACCGCGCAAGCGCTCCGTTCGCTATGAAGGCTACCCCGAACCGCTTCCGCTTTTGGCCGAGTACGTCCCCAGGCATTGAGAAAGCGTCGAAATTGACGAACCCGTCAGGCTTAACCCACCAATTTCCGGACTCGGCCACCTCTGATGTTCCTACGATAAATCGGTGGCTGAAGCGACCGTCGGACTCGAGATCCAATGTTTCGCGGCTGTCGAAGTGGGCAACATAGCGACCCTCGATGTGCTCTTTATCGAGTGGCAACGCACACCCCGAAAGACTTAGAGAGAGGCTAACTGCGACGAGCCACTTCGACCGGGCTGGACTCCACGCCACTGTCTGTCAACCTACCGACGGTCGATGATCTTGCGCAGCTCAGCGAAAACCGCGTCCACTTCTTCGCGCTCGTTGTAGAAGTGCGGCGCTATCCGGATGCCCGAGCCCGGACGATAGTCGACGATGAACTTGCGGCGGATCAATTCGTCGCAGGCTGCTCTTGAACCGGGGAAGTCAACCGTCACGTGGCCGCCGCGCACCTTGCTGTCGAGCGGCGAGTTGATTTTTAATCCTTCTTCTTGCGCGCGCTCGATCGCGAACGTCGTATGCTCGATGTGCCGCTTGCGGATGTTCTCGATGCCGACGTCATTGATGATCTCGGCGCCCGATAGTCCGGCATAGACCGCCGGCACGTTCGGCGTTCCGCCGGCGTAGCGCCAGATGTCGTCGCGCATGTCGAGGCCGGACATGTCGAAATCGAACGGCCGCTTGTGAGAGAACCACCCGACAATCCGCGGCACGAGCTTGGGGATCATATCGGGCCGTACGTACAAAAAGCAGTTGCCCGGACCGCCGCAGCCCCATTTCAACAAACCACCGACAGCTGCGTCGACGTTTAGGGCGCGCACATCGACCGGCACCGATCCCACCGACTGGAAGATGTCGAGGAAGACCATCGCGCCGACGCGATGCGCCTTTTCGACGATCGCCTTCGCGTCCTGGATGTACGCCGAGCGGAAGATGACGTGCGAGATCGGCACGACGAGCGTCTGCTCGTCGATCGCGTCGCACATCGC
>DASQJC010000125.1:0-11948 GCA_035631255.1 Candidatus Eremiobacteraceae bacterium
CGCGCTTTTGCTTCGCGGCGCGGCGCCCTTCGAGTTGTGCGAGGTTGCCGGCGGTCGCCTCTTCGGCCAACCCCTTAGGTAGCAGGTAGTTCCGCGCGTGACCATCAGCCACGTCGAGAATGGTACCCGCTTTGCCGACGCCCTTGATGTCGGCTTTGAGGATGACCTTCACTGCGGCTCGTCAGTCCGAGGCGAAGGGCAACAGCGCGATGACACGCGCGCGCTTCACCGCGGCCGTCAGCGCGCGCTGGTGACGCGCGCAGCTGCCCGAGATGCGGCGCGGCAGAATCTTGCCGCGCTCTGAGACGAACTTGCGCAGTCGCGGTGCGTCCTTGTAGTCGATGTGCTCGACCTTATCGACGCAGAACGAACATACTTTGCGCTTCGGCTTGCGGTCTTTGGCGACTCGCTTCTTCAGTTTCGGCCTTGCTGGCATCTGTTTTCCTTATCGTTCCGGTCGAGCTAAAGCTCGACCGCTACAATGTCGTGGATCAGAAGGGGACTTCTTCGTCGGCGTCGCCGTGGAACTCATACTCCGGTAGGTCCGACGATCCAGCCGATGCTTGACGCGGTGCTCCGCCGTTGTCGCCGGCGGCCGGCTTGCTGTCCATGAATTGGAAGTCGTCGGCGCTCACCTCGACCGCGGTGCGCTTGTTGCCCTCGCGATCGGTATACTCGCGGATCTGCAGCCTGCCCGAGACCAAGACGGGCCTTCCTTTTTGGAGATACTTCGCCGCCGCTTCGGCGCGTTGACGCCAAACGGAGACACCGAAGAAGTCGGTCTGCTCTTGACCGCTGCGGCCCTTCGGGCGGTTGACGGCGATGCGGAACGACGTGACGGGGGTGCCGTCTTGCGTCTGGCGCAGCTCGGGGTCCGCCACGAGACGGCCGACGAGCACGATGTGGTTATAGGATCCTGCCACGATGACACCTCACAAATGGTATGGTGATGAGCGGTCGGTCGAGATAAATCTCGACCGCTCCTTGATCTATATCCAACGGTTAGACGCGGACGACGAGCGCCCGGAGGATGTTCTCGTGGAGACGCATCTGGCGCATGACCTCATCGGCGCACGCGGCCACGCCCTTGAACTTCATGCACACGTAGTGGCCTTCGCGCACTTTTTGGATCTCGTAGGCCAACCGCCGCTTGCCCATGCGCTCTGCGCCGATCTCCTCGCCGCCGTTCTGCTTTGCGACGTCGGAGAAATGCGCTGCGACCTCGTCGACCTGCGGGTCTTCGAGGAGCGGACGCACGATATAAGTGATCTCGTATTGCGACATGATCTGTCGCTGCCTCCCTTCGGGCGTGAGGCCCGTCCAGTATGCTGCCGCGAGATGCGGCAAGCCGGGCGAGCAGGAAGGAAATGGCGCGGAGCGCGCTTTGGGCGGCTTTGGAGCGGTCGACCTTTATGGTCGACCGGAACTCGACCGCTACAAGAGTCTATCACACGGCACAAAGCGGTGACAAGCAGGGTTCAGACGTTCGTCGCGACCTCACGAACCCATGTATTACGGGACTATGGCGGCATACGAACGAAGCGCACGAAGACGATGCCTCGTATGCTCCTCGCCGCTTGCATGACCGCTTTCATCGTCGCCACAGCCGGCTGCGGCTTTCACCTCCACCCGTCGGCGACCGTCGGCCAGCCGCTTCCCGACCTCACCTTCTCTACGCTTGACGGATCGACCGAACAGCTTCAGCCGGCTCACGGCAAGGTCACCTTCGTCAACGTCTTCGCCACGTGGTGCCCGCCATGCAAGGCCGAGACGCCGGATCTCGTCGCGTTCGCGAGCGCATGGAAGAACCGAGGCGTCGACGTCGTCGGCATCGATCAGGAAGAGACGGCGCCGCTCGTCGAAACGTTCGCCTCGCGCTACCACATCGCGTATCCGATTTTCATCGACTCGAGCCGTCAGACGAAAGACTTGCTCGGGGCGAGGGTCATCCCGCACACGATCGTCGTCGACGGATCCGGTGTCGTCCGCGCGATCGTCAGCGGCCCGATGACGCGCGCCCAGATGGACGACCTCGCGGCAAAAGCCGGCGCAGGGTCTTGAGGTCTTCTTTCCGCACGATCCACACGTCGATCCAGCTCATCTTCGTCAGCCTGCAGAAGTAGACCGTCACGATGATCGCCGCCGCGATGTAGGTCGCCGTCGACGCGATCGCCGCGCCGTCGAGATGGTAGATCGGCACGAGCCAGATCCCGAGTCCCGTCTGCAGCGCGATCATGCAGAGCGACATCCAGATGATGACGATCGGGCGGCCCATCTGGAACGAGAAGAACGGACTGAACAAGCCGACCGAGACGAAGAGGACGACGCCTGGGAGCAAGATGCGCAGCGCAGGCGAAGCTTCGGCGAATTGCGGCCCGTAGAACCACTGCACGAGCCACGGCGCGAGAATGTAGAGCGGCAGCGCGGCCGCGATGACGATCGCGGTGCACGTGCGGATCGAGCGCGCCGTCGTCAACGCGGAGTCTTCGAAGGCGGACGCACCGACGCGATAGGTCGTCGCCGTCGCGACGGCACGCGGTATTCGGAACAGCACCTCGCCTGCGGAGACGGCCACCGAATAGACGCCGAAACCGGACGCGCCCAAGAACGCGATGAGGACGAGCGAGTCGATGCGATAGTTCAAAAAGCCGAGAATGCCGTTCGCGGTGATGCCGTACGTCGTTATCGATCGCAAGGCATCGCGGAAGTTCCACGCCGCCTTGCCGCGCAGCAGATTCGCGATACGAAGCATGATGACGACGGCGGCTCCGTAGGTCGTCAGCGCCCACGCCCAAAGCGCCCCCGCGAGACCGAGGTGCAGCGCGAGCGCCGCGCTCACCGCGATGAGTAAGAAGACGGTGAATCCGAAGACCTGCGAGTTGAGGCTCGGCACGCGATCGAGCCCGAGATAGATGCCTTGCTGCCAGGCGACGATGACCGTCGCGGGTGATGCCGCGCAAAAGACGACGAGCGCCGGCGTTAGTCCGAAACGCCAGCCCCAGAGCAAGAGCAATATCGGCTGGAGCACCGAGATGACTGCGAAGATGACCGTCAGCGGGCCCAGGAGATCAGCCGGCGTACGCTTGTGGCGCGACAAGAAGTACGTTATCGACGCGCCGAAACCGCTGATGACCGACGACGCGCCGGACTGCAAGAGGGTCAGCCCGGAAAAATAACCCTTGCCGGTGGGTCCGAGCGTTTTCGCGACGACGATGCCCGTGACGATGCCGACTGCAGCCGCCGCGCCGTTGAAGAACAGCGTGCGGACCGCGTCGCGGCTCGCCGACCGCGGCTTCGGCTCTTCAGTCACTATGTCGCACCGATCCGCCGCACGCCGATCCCGCGCGCAAGGGCACCGAGCAGTTGGTGCGGCACGGTCGATGCCGCTGCCGCCACCTCGTCGAGCGTCGTGCCGGGCGGCGACCCGATGACGATCGCTTCGTCGCCGGGCGATACGTGCGCGCCCGCCGGCACTTTCGCCATCGTCGTGTTCATCCCGATGGCGCCGACGATCGCACATCGCGTGCCGCCGATCGCGACGGTCCCGGAACCGGTGAGCGATTTCGGCAGCCCGTCTGCGTACCCGATGCGAAGCGTCGCGATCGTCTCGCCTTGCTCGGCGACGTATTCGCCGCCGTAGCCGAGCGGCGTCGCCGCTTCGAATGTCTTCACTGCGATGACATTGGCGCGGACGTCGACCGCTTGCCGCAGAGCCGGCTTGTCATCGGCGTCGGACAAGGTCGCTCCGAAAAGTCCGATGCCGATCCTCGCCGCACCGGTCGCCCGTCCCCAGAGCGCCGGGCCCGTGCTCGCGATGTGGACCACCGGCACCGCAAGGCCTTCCGCGCGGAGCGCCGCGACGGCACCGGCGAATGCGCGCATCTGGCCGTCCATCGAATCTTTACCGGCGATGTGCGTCCAAGCGCCCTCCCACGTGATGCCCGCGAACTGGCGCACCGAGCGCGCGAATTCGTACGCGCGCGCTGCGGGAACACCGCTCCATCCGGTTCCTGAATCGATCGCGACGTGCACGGAGATCCGCTTGCCGCGCCAATCGCCGAGCTCCGAAGCCGCGCGCACCGACGACTCGTCTTCGACCGTGGGCGTCACGCCAAGGAAGATGGCCGTGTTGAGATCATCGCCGCGGGCCGCGAAGACCTGGACGATCGGCGCGCGGACGCCGGCGGTGCGCAGACGTTGCGCCTCGGCGATGTCGAACACGACGAGGCGAGCTGCGCCGCTTTCGAGCGCGGCGCGGGCGACGTCGAGCGCTCCGCACCCGTATGCATCGGATTTGACGACCGCCCATAGCTCGCGATCGCCGAGCCTCGCGCGCCAAGCCGCGGCGTTGTGCCGCACCGCTTCGAGATCGAGCACGAAGCGGGGCGGTATCAAAACGTCTTCCTCGAGTCGATGAGGATAGTGACCGGACCTTCGTTGGCGAGCTCGACGCGCATCGAGGCTCCGAAGACGCCGGTTTCGACCGTGATGCCGTCGCGGCGGAGCAGCTCGACGACGCGATCGAAGAGCGGCTGAGCCGATTCGCCGGGCGCCGCATCGATGAAGGACGGCCGGCGGCCCTTTCGCACGTCGCCGTAGAGCGTGAACTGCGAGACCGCGAGCACGGCGCCGCCGACTTCGGCGAGTGAGCGATTCATCGCGCCTTCGTCGTCGTTGAAGACGCGCAAGCCCGATATCTTCGACGCCGTGACGCGCGCATCGTCATCGACGTCGTCGCGCGCGACGCCGACGAGCACGAGAAAACCCGTACCGATGGAACCTACGGTCTCGCCGGCGACCTCGACGCGCGCCGAACTGACGCGCTGGATGACCGCCCGCATGAGCGAGCCCCTAGACCGATCCGCCGGCGCGCGCTTCGCGCTTCGTGACGCGATACGCCGATCGGACGTCGCGCACGCGCGATATTTTCGTCAAGATGCGGCTGAGGTGCTCGAGATCCTTGATCTGAAGGCTGCACGAGATCATGGCGGTGCGATCGCGCTTGACTTTCGCGGTCACCGACGTCGCGTTCGTCTTCTGCTCGGAAAGCACGCCCATGATGTCTTGCAAGAGGCCCGGCCGGTCTACCGCATCGATCTCGACGTCGACGGTGTGCGTCTCTTCGCGCGCCGTATCCCACGCGACGTCGATGAGGCGCTCGGGCTGCGCGCCGATGTGACCGACGTTCGGGCAATCGACGCGGTGGACGGAAACGCCGCGGCCTTGGCTGATGAACCCGATGATCGGATCGCCGGGGACCGGCGTGCAGCAGCGCGCGAAGCGCACGAGCACGTCGTGGTCGCCGCGCACCGCGACGCCCGACGCTGCGCGCCGCGCGGGCCGCTTGCCGATCGCGCGCACCGACGGCAGCGGCACGACGTTGCGCTTGCGCGCTTCTTCGCGCAGCTTGCCGATGATCGACGCGATCGAAACGTCGCCGAATCCGACGCCGGCGTACATATCTTCGATGCTCGCGCAGTTGAAGCGCGGCGCGAGCGCCGCCAAGAATTCTTGCGTCGCGATCGCGCCGAGCTGATTGCGCGCGACCTCGCGTTCGAGCGCATCGCGGCCGGCGGTGATGTTCTCGTCGCGGCGGTTCTTGCGGAACCATTGCTTGATCTTGTGCTTCGCGCTGCTCGTGCGACAGATCGTGAGCCAGTCGAGCGATGGTCCCGCGCTGCTCTTGTTGACGAGCACTTCGCAGATGTCGCCGTTTTGCAAACTCGAGCCGAGCGGCACGATCTTGCCGTTCACTTTCGCGCCGACGCAGTGGTGGCCGACCGACGTATGGACGTGGTAGGCGAAGTCGATCGGCGTCGCGGATGCCGGCAGTCCGAAGACGTCGCCTTTCGGCGTGAAGACGAAGACCTGGTTGTCGAAGAGATCGAGCTTGAGCCGCTCCATGAACTCGCGGCTGTCGCGCATGTCCTCTTGCCACTCGAGGAGCGAACGGAGCCATGCGAGCTTCTGGTCGTATTCGTCGGCGCGGCCGCCCTCTTTATAGCGCCAATGCGCGGCGATGCCGTATTCGCTCGTCCGATGCATCTCCCAGGTGCGTATCTGGATCTCGATCGGGTCGCCGCCGGGTCCGATGACGGTCGTGTGGATCGATTGATAGCCGTTCGTCTTCGGCATCGCGACGTAGTCTTTGAAGCGTCCGGGCAGCGGCGTCCAGAGGCTGTGGACGATGCCGACCGCGCCGTAACAGTCTTTCACCGAGTCGACGACGATCCGGATCGCGATGAGGTCGTAGATATCGGCGAATTCTTTGCCGCGCTGGAGCTTTTGATAGATCGAGTAGAAGTGCTTCGGACGGCCCGAGACGTCGGCTTTGAGTCCCATCGCCTCGAAGCGCTTTTGCACCTCGGCGATGACCGCGTCGACGATCCGCTCGCGCTCGGCGCGGCGCTTGCGGACTTTTTCTGCGATGTCGCGGTATGCCGGCGGATCGAGGAAGCGCAAGCTCAGATCTTCGAGATCCCATTTCATCTTCGAGATGCCGAGGCGGTGCGCGAGCGGCGCGTAGATCTCGAGCGTCTCCTCGGCGATCGCGTGCTGCTTCTGTTCGCCGAGGCTCTCGAGCGTCCGCATGTTGTGGAGCCGGTCCGCGAGCTTGATGATGATGACGCGGATGTCTTTCGCCATGGCCAAGAACATCTTTCGGAGGTTCTCGACTTGGACGTCTTCTTTCGACTGATACGGGATCTTCGTGAGCTTCGTCAGTCCGTCGACGAGGCCGGCGATCTCCGGACCGAAGCGGCGCTCGACCTCTTCGAGCGAAACGCTCGTGTCTTCGACGACGTCGTGGAGGAGACTCGCGGCGATCGTCGGCGGATCGAGCTCGAATTCGGCGAGGATGGTCGCGACGGCGAGCGGATGAGAGATGTAGCGGTCGCCCGAGGCACGCGTCTGGCCGCCGTGCGCCTCTTTGGCAAACGTGTAGACGCTCTCAATCCACCCCTCGTCGAGGTTCGGCTGATACGTCTTCACTTTTGCGAGGAGGCCCTGGAACGTGGCGGCCATCTGCGAAATCACCTGCGGCCCGTCCCGCTGGGGATGCGGTGGGTCCTGCTTATCCTTCGAGCCGCACCGCGGCCGCCCTTTTGTGCTTCGGCGTCATCCACGTCCGTAGCGCGCTGTAGAGCGCGTACGACGGTCGTTCGCGCCGCCACGTCGCGTACGGTATGGTCGCTGCGCCAAGTCCCTGTTTGAAGCGCGCGACGCCCGGCAGACCTTCGCTCTCGCCGAGGTTGTACCACCGGACGCCGCGTCGCGCGGCCGCTGTGATCAGCGCCACGTTCAGCGCGTTGCTGGGGCGGAGCGGGCCGAAATCCGATCGCATCGCCGCGCTCCAGAAATTCGCTTCTTCAGATCCGTAGAGCATGACGCCGCCGGCGATCGCTTGGCCTTCGAACATCGCGAACCAGATCTCGACGTCGTCACCGCCGCGCTCGACGAGCGCTTCGAGCAGACGCTTCGGAAACGTCGGGCGTTCTCGCCCCCAACGGATCGCCGACTCTTCGAGCATCGCATAGTAGGCATCGATCGCTGCGGCGCCGCGCGCGACTTCGCAATTCACGCCGCGCCGTTGCGCTTGACCTGCCATGCGCCGCGAGTTCCCGTCCATGCGCGCGATCGCAGCTTCGGCACCACCCGAAAGGTCGATGACCGACGTCTCGCGCTTCACCGTCGTTCCGCGCAAGCCGCTCATGTCCGCATCGCCGAGCGGCCAGGGCGTGATCGAAATGCTATGAGCGCCGGAGGCGAGCACCGCTGAAAAGGCCGCACTCGCATGCGCGGCGTCGGCGACACGGCCGTCCGCGTTCAAGACGACGGTGTATCCGCCGAGCGGCATTCCGGAATAGACTCGCCAGCCAAATCGGCTGCGCACCTTCACGAGCGGAACGACACATGTCAGGCCGTCGTCGAACGTGCACGCGAGCGGGCTGGCCTCAAGGGCTGCGTTCGAATCGGCGAGCGCTTGCGCCCAGATCGGCCGCGCTTGAAACGTCGGCGCCGCAACGCGATCGAGCGCCGTCCACGCCGTCACGTCGAACGGCGTCACTCGCGTCACGCGAGGTCGAGCGCCTATCATACTCTGCACCGCGTTCCGGGAGTTCTTTCACGCGCAGCGTTCGCCCCTGCGCTTCGAGTTCTCACGCAGTCATGCCGGCGAGCGCCGCCGCTCGCTCGCTGACGAGCGCGAAGATCTCGCGGCTCTCATCGTCGCCGGCAAGACTCGGATCCGCGATCTCGACTTTTCGATAGTGCGGCAAGCACGCGCCGAGGAGGTACGTTTTGTCGCGCGCCTTCGGGAAGCGACGTCCGATCTCAAACGCCTGCAGCCGATCCATCGCGAACACCGCGTCGAACGCGTCGACGTCGACCACGTCGATCCGTTTCGATCGATGTCCGTGCACGTCGAGTCCGGCAGCGGCCGCGGCGCTCAACGTCTTGCTCGCCGCGGGGAGATCCGGAAGCGCGCGGAGCCCGGCAGTGTCGACCCGGACTTCGATGCCGCGTTTTTCAAGCGCCGAGCGAAAGGCCGCTGCCGCGAGGACGCTGCGCATGATGTTGCCGGTGCAAACGAAGAGAACGCTTCGGGGCGCGAACGGCCGGGGTAGCATCTCCGATCGCAATCCGAGGGCGCGCGCGACGGCGAACATCGAGTAACTGATCGCTCCGGCGGTGCCGAAACGCCGGCGGGCTCGAAGAAAGCGGCGAGGGACAAGCGGTTTGAATGCCGCGCTTACGGCGCTTGCGAGTAGCCGGTTTAGCCCGGGCATCGCGTCGATGATCGCCGGCAGAGGTTCGCGCCAGCTCCACACCGCGCTGCGGACGTCGCGCGCCAAGTCCTCTTTGAAGAAGCTGCGCAGCTCTTGCGACTTCGTCATCCGCGGCGTACGGAACCCGGGAGACTCGAACAGCCGCTCGCGCAGCCGCAACAGCGCACCGCGCGTCCACCGCACGCGAATTCCGACCGCGTATTCGGGCGGCACCACCGGCATCCGTCCGTTGACGATCTCCCATTGATAGAACGGAAAGTCGACGCCGGCCGCGATCGCCGTCGGCAGCGTGCCCCAGTAGCGGCCGTTCACCTCCATCAGCCAATCGGTGCCGTCCGCGGCGCGCCGGAACTCGACGAGGGCGACGCCTTCCCACTCTATCGCCCTTAGTAGCGCGATCGCTTTGTCGACGAGCGCCTTATCGCGCTCGACCGATTCCGACACGACGCTTACGCCGCCTGAAGCGGGCAGCTCTTTGATCCGCCGGTGGACGAACGTCGCGATAGGATCGCCTTTGTGCATGAACGCGGCGACGCCGATTCCCGCGCCGGGCACGAATTGTTGGACGAGGTAGCGCGACTCGAACGTCGGGTCGTCGGCGAATGCGGCTTCAAGTTCGTCAGGTCCGGTGAAATGACGGATGCGGATCCCGCCTTGCACCGCGTGGTTGCGTGGCTTGGCGATGACCGGATACGCCATGAGCGCCACCGCTTCGTGCGCGGTCGACGTCGTGCCGACTTCGTACGTCTCCGGTATGTCTATCGCTAGCGTTTGCGCGTAGCCGATCGTCACGCTCTTGTCGAGGACACGATCGATGATCTTGGCGGACGGGCACGCCGGCGTCGCCAGTGCGCGCAGCGAGGTGTCGTTGCGCGCGATCGCGGCGAGCGCGGTATCCGAGAGGGGGATAAGCACCCTGGCGCCGGTGCGCTCGATGACGTGCCCGAGCCCCTCATCGAATGCGCGCGGTTCTTTGCGTCCGTCCGGCAGTCTGAAATAGCGCGCGATGGCGCGCGTCGCGAGCGGACCCTCGTCTTCGGTCGACGGCACTGCGAAGATCGTCACACCGCGAGCCGCTAGCGAGCGCGCGACGGCGAGGGCGAGCCGAGGCGCCGTACCGACGAGAAGTGCGGAGCGTGCGGGTCCGGCGGCTTGTTGAGCCTTCAATTAATACGTGATGAACGAGCGCACGTCGGCGCCTTCGAGCTTGCTGCGCCCGCCGAGCGCCGTCAGTTCTATAAGAAAGGCTATACCGACGACGTTCGCGCCGAGCTGCTCGAGCAGCGTCCGGGTGGCAGCCGCAGTGCCGCCTGTCGCGAGCAGATCGTCCACGAGAAGAACGCGCTCGCCGGGCGCCAGCGCATCTTTATGCATCTCGAGGGTGTTCGTGCCGTACTCGAGGGCGTAGTCGACGTTGATCTTCTCATATGGAAGCTTGCCGGGCTTGCGGACCGGCACGAATCCGGCGCCCAGCTTATAAGCGATGGGTGCGCCGAGTATGTAGCCGCGCGCCTCGATCGCGACGACGTGGTCGATCTTCGCGTTCGCGAACGCGCCCGCGATCATGTCGATGGCCGCCGCGAACGCTCGTTTGTCGTGCAGCAACGGCGTGATATCGCGGAAGAGGATGCCGGGTATCGGGAAGTCCGGGATCGCTCGGACGAACGATTCCATCTCCGCCAGTTCCATGCGACTCCTTCTCGAGCGGTTTGTTTACGAGCAAACCGCGGCTGACGAGCCTTTGCGAGTAATCTAGCGCACACCTAGGCCACCATTGTTTAGCTCGGGACATTTTGAGGTAGCTGTAATACGGATGGAACTCGTGTAGTCACATACGAGACTGCCGCACTTTTCTTAGGCACGAGGCCATATGCAACTCTTCGACACAGTATCGCGATGGTTTGCCGACATCCCGGCCGTACGTCGCGCACGCAACGGACGGCGAGTAGTCGTTGAGAAGCAGGCGCAGCTTCGCGTCGACGGCGTCGATACGACGCACGTCGTGCTCTTGCGCGACATGTCGATCAGCGGCGCGTGCATCCGCGCCGACTTGCGGCTCTCGCGCGGCGACGTCGTCTGGATGCAGGTCGACGGCGATGAGAAGCCGTTCGAATTCACCGCCAGCGTCGTCGAAGTACGCCCCGATCCGATGGGCTTTTTCTCCGACTTCGGTCTTCGGCTCGTCGAGCTGAGCCTTCCGTCAGCCCGCACGCTCGCGGCTTTCATCAGCCGCCGATTGGCCTCCGACGGCAACCCGTCGC
Source organism: Candidatus Eremiobacteraceae bacterium (assembly GCA_035631255.1). Classification (GTDB taxonomy): domain Bacteria; phylum Vulcanimicrobiota; class Vulcanimicrobiia; order Eremiobacterales; family Eremiobacteraceae; genus JANWLL01. The sequence continues at coordinate 11,048 of DASQJC010000125.1, forward strand.
GCGGCAAGATCTCCCGATAGGGACTTTATTCCCGGCTTGAGCCGACGGGTGATAGGGTGTACCATATGGTACGCTCCTATTGCGCTTGATGGCTCGCAAAGCGGGTAGCCTCAAGGACGCGATGCGCCTCCGGTTCTGCGCGATGCGAACCTTACGGGCGGATCGGTGACCCTCGTCTTTCAGCGGCCTACGGTGAGCTTCTCGTGGTGTATTCTGATTCGCGCCGAGCGGGATTCGGCGCACTGGCGTTACTGCTCGCGGCGATGCTCGCCGCGTGCGGATCGCATTCGATCCAACCCGGCGTCGCAAACCCGGCTCGCGGATTCGCAACGGATCTCGCAAGCCCGCCGCCCGGCATCATCGCCGACACGTGGTCCGGCATCCACGCGTTCCAAGTCTTCGACGCGCACATCCCGCCGAACACGGCGACAAAACATGCGTCGCGCTACGAAGTCGCTTGGGGCACGCGCGACGCACCCGCGTGGAAGGCCGGCAACCCGGCGATACTGACGACGTATTACGCGCCGTTCTCGTCCGACTTCAGCCGCACGAATGGGTTGAAGTGGTGGCTCGGTCATCATCCCGATTGGATACTCTACCGCTGCGACGAGAAGACGCCCGCTTGGCCGAGCGGCCTCAAGTACGTTCCGCTCGACATCTCCAACCCGGCGGTCGTCCAGTGGCAGATCGCGACGTACGGCCCGGTCATGGAGAACGGCGGCTACTCGGGCTTAGGCGCCGATCTTGTCGGGCTCGGCAACTCGAGCGGTGGCTGCGGTGTGTTCATCCACGGCGTTTGGACGCCTCGGTTCACCGGCCAACAGGTCGACGACGCATGGGCACAGGCCGTGCTCGCATGGACGTCGTCGGCGGCTTCGATGCTGCACGCGCAGGCGCGGCC
>DASQJC010000126.1:0-7081 GCA_035631255.1 Candidatus Eremiobacteraceae bacterium
CACCATCATCGGTGTCGGCGAGACCGGCACGGGCGGCGGCATGATGAAGCACCTGGTTCAGGGAGCTCCCGCCGTGTGGCTGCCCTACGTGCACGTCGAAGACATCCACGCCGCAACGAAGAGGGCGCGCGAGCTCGGCGCGACGGTGACGCGCGACGTCACCGAGGTGCCGGGCTTCGGTGCGTTGAGCATCATCGTCGACCCGACGGGCGCTGAGTTAGGTCTATGGAAAGCGGCACCGACAACGTAGGCGCGGTGGTCGGCGTGCGGGCGGAGGCTATCTTCGACACGCCGGTCGGCCCGCTCATCGCGCGTGCGAACGACAAAGGCATATCGGAACTGCTCTTCGTGCGACGCGGCGGTCAACACAGAGCGGCGAGCGGAGATCCCTCCGCTCGCCGGCATATCCACGCGATCGAGCTCCAGCTGAGCGAGTATTTCGACGGCAGGCGAAAGACGTTCGACGTACCGCTGCGACCGCAAGGACCGCCATTTCACACGCGCGTGTGGAACGAGCTCCTCGGCATCCCTTACGGCGAGACGATCTCATACGGCGAGCTCGCGAAGCGCGTCGGCGACCCGACCGCAGCTCGTGCGGTCGGGGCCGCGAACGGCGCGAACCCTATCGTCATCGTCATCCCTTGCCATCGCGTCATCGGACACAACGGCAAGCTCGTCGGCTACGGCGGCGGATTGTGGCGAAAGCGGACGTTGCTCGACCTCGAGTGCGGCCGCTTGGCGCTCGTCAAGGCTTGACGAGCGGATTCTTCCAAGAAAACGCGCCCTTCGGGTTCGGTTTCACCCACACGACGAGATCCCAGCTCGACGGGAACTCGAAGATCTTCTGGACCGATCCAGCCGACTTCGCCTTTCCCATCTTGACGAGGTCCGCCGCCGATGGGTTTTCCGGATCGCCGCCCCCCTTCCGGTAGTCCGGCGCCATGATGTAGTTGTCGTACGTCGGCTTGCCGGTCTTCGGATCGGTGCCGACCCAATGGACGTGTTCGTCGAACTCGAACCAGCGGCCGGGATCGACGCCGAACATCTTCGGGCGCGCCGCACCCGGCTTGTACGGTTCGCAGTAATCGGCGCCCAGCAGTGCGCCGTGCTTGTCGTACCAGAGCTGACATGGCTGTGCGACGTCGGCCGAAACCCAGTGCCTGTTGGCAAAACTGATCGATCCGCTATCATCCTCGTTGGTGTAGCGGAAGAAGCCTTGCGCTTCGGCATCCGCCTCTGTCGCGTAGCGTGATCCGATCGTCGACTGAAGCGTTTTGACGAACTGCTGCTCCGATGCGGATAGTGGTCCATAGTTCGTGGGTCGCTGGTCCGCCCGTGCCACGGCAACGCCGGCCACGAGCAACAGGACGATTGCGATTGTGACTCGTCTGAACACGACCTCTCCCCCATAGCAAATCATAGTGATGGATTTGCGCGTAGAAGTAGTGGGCGAGAACGCTCGCCGCCTGCACGGCCAGGTCCACGCGGGTGACCCCACGCTGACCGCCTCATATGCCATAATGAGCCCTTAAGCCCAATCCGCCTAGGGGGAACAAGCAGGCGGTTCATTCTAAGTTCATGGCGGGGGAAGCGACAAGCGCAGGAGCACGACATGGCCGCTCACCCCGAGTTCATCAACTTTCCGGCAATCCTCGACCGCTCGGTCTACGACAGGGCGGTTCGAAGCTATGTCGCCGCGGTCGGCTCTCGCTCGAGCGCCATCTATCACGTCGGCAATGTCCGCTTCCCCGGGCTGTCGGACATAGATCTCGTCGTCGTCGTCAACACGCCGGCGTGGGATAACAACCAGTTCTTTTCGCCATACATCCGGCTCGGCAAGCAATACACCAAGCTGTTCCATCATGAGCCGCGTTTCTTGCCCGAGACCTGCATCGAAGCGATCACGTACAGCTCATGCGTCCACGCCAGCGCAGGTCCGGCGATGGACCAGATCCCGACGGTGTTCGGCAGCCGGCGCGCGCTCATCCACGGCACCGACGTCCTCGGGGACCGCGCGGTCGACGTGACGAGCGAGTCGTGGCAGCGTTGCCGCTTGCTCGAGACATCGTTCATCTTCGTCCGCGCGCGCCAAGAGCTCGCATCGGAGTCCGCCGTCGACGTCATCAAGCTGATGTCGCGCGCGACGAGCCTTCGCTATCCGATGCGCCACCTCCATGACTTGCTTCGCATGTCTCGCGATCGAGGCTACGAGAAGCACATCGATGAGGCGCGCGCCCGTCTGCTCGCCGCGACGACGACCGATGCGGAGAAGCGGAAAATCGCGAGCGACACGTACGATCTCTTCGACAACGGTGTGAGGCGCTTCGAGGCGAACATCAGGACGCTTTTCGGAATCGGCAGAGATGAGCTGCTGCCGGCGGCCGTCATGGCGATGCTCGCGGGCGAGCGGCCTGCACCGGGAGTCGACGACGAATACCTCGACGCTCGCCGTGCGGCGACGGCCTTCTACCACGAACAGCAGCGCGCGTATTGCTTGAGCGCGGGCAGCATCTTCGCGACGAAGCCGCTGAACGGCACGCGCAAACCGTACGTGCAGCCGCTCGCGCATCGCATCTTCTCAGGCGCGCGTTGGCGCCTACGGCCGGTGATCGCGCTCTAGGGCGTTTGCTTTTCTACAAGGCCGTCGCGGCTTGAACACGTGCGACGACGAACGTCCTGTATAAGCCGAGCCAGTGGCTCTGCAGGCCGATGACATAGAGCGTATTCGACGGTCCGGCGAAGACGAAGATCGGGCTGCTGAGCGTATAGGGCAAGAGCGCGTCGCGGATGGTGCCGTCGGGTGAGATCCTTCCGATTCGATCCGTGTCGATCTCGGTGAACCACACGACGCCGTCCGAGTCGACAGCGATCGCATCCGGCTTAGAGTCGGCGGTCGGCACCGTATACGCGCGCACCGCGCCCTGCGGGCTGATCGAGACGATCTTGTTCGCGTCGTATTCCGCGACCCACACGCTGCCGTCCGGCGCAGCGGCGAGGTTCGAGAGCGCTGATTTCGCGTCAGGCATCGCGATCCAACGCGTCGCGCCCGATCGATCGAGCATGCAGATCTTCCCTTGCTCATCGCCGACGACGTAGATCGCCTGCTTCGTGCCGACGAGTCCCATCGGACTGAAATGCGGATCGGGCAGCGGGTACGTCGTCTGACGCCCATCGAGCGCGACGTGAGTGACCGCGGACCCGCGCCTGTCGGAGATCCAGGCGCTGCCGTCCGAGTCGAGCCAAACGCCATCCGGCACGCCGCCGCCGCGTCCGATGCGCCGTATCTTGAGAGCGGTGCGCGTCGCGACGGGGAATCGCGCGTAGCCCGAGTTGCCGCACGGCGTGTCCTCGGGGTGGCACGCGAGCGCAAGCCACGCCATCCCTTTAGGCGTTACGGCGATATCATCGATCGAAAAGCCGTACGCCATCGGCGCCAGCTCGATCGTCGAGCCGTCACCCTGGACGCCGATAGATCCGATGCCGGGATCGCCGTCGTCACCCATGTACGTGAACCACAGACGCCCGTCTTGGCCAAGGCTCGATGCCTCGATGACAGCACCGGAAGGAAGCGGCAGATTCGTGACGATGCCCGGAACGGACTTGACCGTGCACGCAGCGACCGAGCAGGCCGCTAATATGGCGGCGATCACGTAGGATGTCCGCCTTTGGGCGGTCGACCGGAGCGTTGCGTTCATCGCGCGATGTCGTTTCCCAAACGGCGCGCTGACCCCCGCTCGGGCACCGAAGCGCTACGCGCGCGGTCCACATGCTGACCCGGTCACATTCTGAGCGTCTATCGTCGACGCGGTTCCGGGTGGTACGCTGACATCGCCAAGGTCGGAGTCGCAGGCGACACGCTATCTATAGAAGGGCCGACGATGAACAAGACGCCGCGCGCACAGGAGCTCAACGCACCGATCCTCCGTCTCGTCAGGGACCGGGGCGCGCTCGCCGACAAGGATTTGCATGCGCTCGTCGCGCTCGAGTTCGGCAGCGCGCTGTCCGGCCAGCCGATCGCGTCGGTCGAGCAGATGCTCTTCTCGGCGAACGTCAATCTCGCGAAACGTCGTCTCGTACGGTACGGGCTGCTCAGGCTCGATGCTCAAAAGCGCGTCGAGATCACGGCGCAAGGCGACCTTTTCCTCGCGCGTGCTTTCACACGTCTCGACGCCCGCGTCCGCGAACGGCTTGACGAAGCGTGGCTCAACCTCGAGGTTCCCATCGAGGCGAGCGAGCCCGCAATCGCGGTGTCGAGTGAGCCGGCGGATGAGTCCAAGGAGCAAGAAGAATCGCCGCTTCGCGAGCTGTTGGTCGCTTCGAACCTCGAATATCACGAAACCGAAGGCGGCGGTGCGCTCGTTCCGCTCTGGTCGCGACTGCGCTCATGGATCGTCGATGTGCGAGAGTCGAACGGCTGGATCTGTTTGCGGACGCACGTCATGGCCTTGCCGAAACAGCCCGGCGCTCGACTCGCGTTCATCGACGCGGCGATGCGCGCAAATGCGAACTTGACATCGTGGAGGTTCTCGAGCAGTCCGCGTTCCGAAGCGCTATTCCTCGAAGCCGAATATCGCGGGGATCATATCAGCGGTGAGGATTTGGCGGGGATCATCTTCCTGCTTCGCACGAGCTGCGAAGAGCAATACGAAGCCCTGCTCCAGGTCGCACTCGCTCCGTCACCGCTCGATGCGCTCGAAGCTGCGTTCAAGCGTTCGGCCTAAGGCGTCTTAGGCATTAGTCCAGAACGACCGGTCGGCGACTTTCCTCATGGCCGGAGAATCCGCCGGTCCCGGGGTGGAACTATCGCGGCATGCATGCCTCGGCGCTTATCGCGTTCATCGCGCTCGACATCGTCTTGTGTTTCATCCCTGGTCCCGCTGTCTTGGCCGTGGTCGGCGCAGCGCTGGGACGTAAGCAAGCCGGTTTTGCGACCGCCGCAGGCATTCTCACCGGCAACGCGATCTACTTCGCGGCCTCGGCGCTCGGCGTCATGTCGATCATCGTCGCTTCGCAAACGGCGTTCGTCGTCCTCAAATGGTGCGGCGCAGCGTATCTCGCCTACCTCGGGATTCGCGCGATCGCGGCGCCGCGCGAAGAATCGGTGATCGGGCCGGGCGGCGTTCAAGCGCCGGCTGTCGGGAAGAATTGGTTGGGCGGTACGCTCACGCAGTTGGCGAACCCGAAAGCGTTCGTCTTCTTCGGCGCGATCGTGCCGCAATTCGTCGATCCGCACGCGCCGCTGCTCGAACAAGTCGTCATCCTCGGCATCGCGTCGCTCGTCATCGAGCTCGTCGTACTGACCACGTACGTGCTCAGCATCGAGGCGATCCGTCAGCGCGGGATCAAACCGTCCGCACGCGCTCTTGCGGAGCGCGTCGGCGGTGCGTTCCTCATCGGCGTTGCGGCCGCCGTGCTCGCCGAGCGGTGAAAACGCCACGTTAATGCCAGGCCGCATGACGGCCGTGAAATCACACCGAATGCCGGCGCATGGAACGATCGAGGTTTCTGTTATCTGCCGTGGCGGCGTTGACGCCGCTCCTCACTGAGGCGAAGGCCGCTATCGCCTCGCCCGATCCGTCGAGCACGGAGGTCCCGATGAAATCGATCGCCGGCATCGCCGTGCCGGACACGGATCTCGCGAACGAGGCGACGCGCATTGCGCAGACGTCGTTGCCCAGCGAGATATTCAACCACTCGTTGCGGACGTATCTGTTCGCCGAGCTCATCGCGAAAGCGAAGAAGATCGAGCACGACACCGAGATCGTCTACGTGGCGTCGATCCTCCACGATTCCGGCATGTCGTCGGCACACATGAGCGCGGACCGGCCGTTCGAGGTCGACGGTGCGTTCGTCGCGCGCGAGCTGCTCGACAAGCACAGCGTTTCATCTTCGCGCGTAGACGCGGCGTGGGATGCGATCGCACTCCACGACAACAGCCCGATCGCCGTGCACAAGCAGCCTGAGGTCCGGCTCGTCAACGCCGGCGTCGGCGCAGACTTCGGCGGCTTTTTCGACGTGCTGACCAAGGAGCAGATCGTCGACGTCCTCGCCGCTGCGCCGCGCGCGAAATTCCTCGATGTTTTCTTGGACGCGTGCACCGTGCTTGCGAAGAAGAAGCCGCTCGCGTCGGCTCATTCGTTCGTGGCGGACGTCGGATACAGACGCGTGAAGGGCTTCAGCCTGCCGAACTTCGCCGACGAGGTCGCGTCGGGCGATCCATTCACCCCCTACGAGAGCTGAACGCTCAGGTCCCTTTGTCGGCGCCGAAATACTTGATGTATTTGACGATGAAGCTCGGCGAGGTCTGGAACGCGGCGGCGTCGCCGTAGACGACGTAAAGTTCTCCGCCTGGCACTTTTCTGTGGTAGGCGGCCGAGAGGTTCCACGCATTGGCTGGTACGTCCGGCTGCCCCGGAAGTAGCGGCGGAGTTCCTATGATGCGGCGCACGCCGAACGCGTACGACTGATCGGCGCCTGACTGATACGTGTAGTCGACTCGCTCGAGCCACTGCGTCACGCGACTTCCCGCGTCGGCGAACTGATCGGTGTCGTCGGCTTCGAGCGTCAGCGCGCCGCGCGTGCCCGTCCGGACGGTAGCGCTGCGGAACCACGAGTCGAGCTCGCCGGGGCCGAAGCGGCCCCGGTTGAAGCGGACGAACGACGGAAGCAGCCCGTTGAGGTTGTAGCCGATCTGCGCGCCTTGCTGCGACACCGGTGTGAAGACCGGTGGCAGCAAGACGTACGCCGATCCCGTCGACATTTGCAAGTTGAACAAGGTCCGCGTCGTCAACGAAGCGTTGACGAATTCGTTCGTCTGATCGAGTTCACCGGTGTGGTCGTGGTAGCGGTTGAGAACGCCGTTGAGGTCGAACTCCGTGAAACGATCGGTCGTCGCGAATTTGAACGGCTGGAAGAAATCGACGTCGTAACCGGCCAAGTCAGGATGCTGGACGAATCCGTCGACCGGATCGAAATATAGGCCGATCTTCCGGATGTCGGCCGTCACGTTCGCGCCTTGCGCATCATACCAGCCGGCGCCGGCTTCGTAGCGCTGCGCTTCTCCGCCGTCGAACACACGCGT
>DASQJC010000127.1:0-2804 GCA_035631255.1 Candidatus Eremiobacteraceae bacterium
GTCAGCACTCGGCGAGCGGCAAGCGCTCGCGCAGGCGGTCGACCTGGAATAGGCTTTGGTCAGCTAGGCCGCATGCCGCCGCGGCTCATCGAACGTGCGACGAACAAGATGATGATGCCGATGACGACCGCAGGCGCGATCGCGATCCACATCGCGTTGATGAGCAGATAGAGCAGTCCCATGAACCAAAGGGCGAACACGATACCCATTATGGCGGCCGTACGGTCCGCGGGATCTAGATGCATGAAAAATCGTTCGAGAGGAAACGCCGCTGGACCCGCGAGACTCATCCACCTCTTATGACTACCCGATGACCGCCTCAGGGAGCCGCATCCTCATGAGCGTCAAGAAGTCGAGCGTCGTTCCTAGCGATAGGCTCGCTTTATACGAGAAGCTCGTCGCGACGAATCCCAAAGTCGAGCGAAAAGGCGATACGAATCCGTACACATCGCTCAACGGCCATATGTTCACGCACATGACGCCCGAAGGCGACCTTGCGATCCGACTTTCCGACGACGACCGCGATGCGTTCGTGAAGAAGTTCAAGGCGAAACCGTACGTCTCGTACGGCGTCATCAAGAAAGATTGGGTCGTCGTTCCAGAGGCGCTCTTGAAGAAGACGACGGAGCTCGCGAAGTATTTCGATCTCAGCTATAAATACGTGAAGACGCTGAAACCGAAGCCGGCTAAGAAGTAGACATCGATCGTGCACTGAAAGCCGACTGAAGCGCATCGCTCGTCGCTTCACTCGGGTTTCAGAGCGAAATCGTATCGTGGTCACGTCATCGCTTCATCGAGGAGACAAACGTGATTACGAAAACAGGCTTCGCTCCACGCACACCTTTTCTGACCGCAATCGCTCTTGCAGCCGCGCTTCTAGCCGGCTGCGGCGGCGGTGCATACGGTGGATCATCGGCCGTCTACGGCGGGCCGGGGAATCAACCGAGTCCGAATCCGCAGACCGTGCCGCTTTCGACGATGACGTTGAAAGGGTCGGCCGGTCTTGTCGACAACGCCAACCTGACGGTATACGTCTTCGATCTCGACCTTCAGAGCCCGGGTCAATCCTCATGCAACGGGACCTGCGCGCAGAACTGGCCGCCGCTCATCGCGCCGGCGGGCGATCTGCCGTCACCGTATTCCGCGATCACGCGCCAAGACGGTCGAAAGCAGCTCGCGTACAATGGCCGTCCGCTCTACGCCTACGTGGGAGACTCAGCTTCCGGACAGACCAACGGCGACGGGTTGAACGTTTTCGGAGGCATCTGGCACATCGCGCGACCGTAAATGAGGTTAAGACCGACGATGAACGGCGGGATTCCGATCCCGCCGTTTCACTGTATCGCTCAGCTCAAACTTTACGATAAGAGGCGAGATAGAGGTGCGCAGCAAGCGCGATGAACGTCGATTCGAGCGCGGACTCGATGAGCCACGCAATCACCCAAGGTCGGACCTCTGAAACCCATCGATCGCAGAATGCATCAGCGCTGACGTTGTTAGGATGGACACCGCCGAACCTTCGCGCTGGTACAGGTATTGGATGAGAGCGCGTGCAGACGGTAACCGTCCAGCTGAAAGTCTCGGGCGCCCCGTTCGAAACGAATAGCAAAGCCGAAACGATAAGCGCCAGGCCAACGGAACAGAGAATGACGATGCGTCGCATCGCCTGTGGGTCGCGCGGCCCGTTCCGATGGTTCATGGTGCGAGTCGTCGAACGCTCCGCCACGAGAATGGCGATCGAGGCTCGTCGCGCGTATGGGCGTGGTGAATTCCTAGGTGTCATCGGCACGGGCGTGCTTTGCATGGCGTATCCCGCAGTCGCCGCAGGCGCGCCTGATCGGCCCGGCGGTCGCCTCGTATTCCCGGGTGACGCCGACTACGCTGCCGCGTGTCGCGAACAAAACGCGCGACTTGATCTGGCACCCGACGTCATCGCGTATTGCCAAACGCCGGACGACGTCGTGCAGGCAATACGCTGGGCGACCGCTCGCGACAAACCCGTAGCGGTCCGCAGCGGCGGCCACGACTATGAAGGCTTCTCGCTCAACCAGCACGGCCTCGTCATCGACGTGAGCGACTACGACGACATAACGCTCCACGACGATGGCCGGCGCGCGACTATCGGGGCGGGTGCGACGCTCGGCGATACTTACCGCGAACTCGCGAAGGCGAATCGCACATTGCCGGGCGGCACGTGCCCGAGCGTCGGTATCGCCGGCTTGGCGACTGGCGGCGGCTACGGCATGCTCGTTCGCAGATCCGGCCTCACGTGCGACTGGCTTCGCCGCGTAACACTCGTCGATCGCGATGGCCGAGCGCGCGATTCGTCCGCCGACAAACACGGCGACGACATCTTGTGGGCCGTTCGCGGCGCCGGCGGCGGGAGCTTCGGCGTCATCACCGATTTCGAGTTCGAGACGATCGCGTGCCCGGCGCAAGTCGTCTACTTCTCGGTCCGCTGGAAGTGGGACTCATCGACGATCGCGACCGTGCTCGCGCGTTGGATGGAGTGGACGAACGATGATCGGCGAGATCGGACAAGCGGTCTGACCCTTCAAAACGGCGCGGGCCGCACGGTACATCTCACCGGTCAATTCCTCGGTGACGAGCGCGAAGTGCTACAGATGGTCTCGGCGCTCTCGAAGGGGACGACGCCGACGCAAACGGTCGTCACGTCGATGAGCTATACCGATGCCGTGAAAGCGTTCGCAGGATCCGCATCGCCGCGCCAGTCGTGGAAGAACAAGTCGAGCTTCGGGTCGGACCCGCTGAACTCAAAAACGATAACCGATGCCGTCGACTTG
>DASQJC010000128.1:0-3613 GCA_035631255.1 Candidatus Eremiobacteraceae bacterium
CGCGCGGCACGCTCTTCAAGACGCGCACCGGCGAGCTGTCGATCAAGGTGACGAGCCTGCGCCTGCTTGCCAAGGCGCTGCGGCCGCTGCCGGAGAAGTTCCACGGCATGACCGACCAGGAGCAGCGCTATCGGCAGCGGCACGTCGACCTGATCACGAATCCGCAGGCGCGCGACGTGTTCGTCAAGCGCTCGCGAATCGTGCAGGCGATCCGCGAATTCTTCGTTGCGCGCGGCTTCCTCGAGGTCGAGACGCCGATGATGCATCCGATTCCCGGCGGCGCCGCCGCACGGCCGTTCGCGACGCATCACAACGCGCTCGACATGCCGCTCTACCTGCGCATCGCGCCCGAACTCTATCTCAAGCGCTTGACGGTCGGCGGCGTCGAACGTGTCTTCGAAATCAACCGTAACTTCAGAAATGAGGGCATCTCGACGCAGCACAATCCCGAGTTCACCATGATGGAGTTCTACGAGACGTACGCGGACTACCATCAGCTGATGACGATGACGGAAGAGATGTTCTCGACGGTTGCGCGGCAGGTCGCCGGCGGCGATCAGGTCCAGTACGGGAATCAGGTCCTGTCGTTTGCGCCGCCGTTTGCGCGGATGTCGCTGCGCGACGGCGCACGCGCTGCGGCGTCCGAGAAACTCGGCCGTGATGTGTCGGACCGCGAGCTGCGCGAACACGACGCCGCCATCCAGCTTGCGAAAGCACTGCACGTCGAGACGAAACCGACCGATGGTCCGGGCAAGATCGCGACGGCGATCTTCGAGACGTTGTGCGAGGAGCGGCTCATCCAGCCGACGTTCGTCTACGATTTCCCGACGGAGGTCTCCCCGCTCTCCAAGCAGAAACCCGACGACCCCGACACGGTGGAGCGGTTCGAGCTGTACGTCCACGGGATGGAGCTGGCCAACGGTTTCAGTGAGCTCAACGATCCGATCGAGCAGCGTCGCCGGTTCGAGGCGCAGCTCAAGGATCGAGCGAGCGGCGACCTCGAGGCACACGCGATGGACGAGGACTACATTCACGCGCTCGAGTACGGCCTACCGCCGACTGGCGGCGAAGGCGTCGGCATCGATCGGCTCGTGATGCTGCTGACGAACAGCCCGTCGATTCGAGATGTGATTTTGTTTCCGTTGTTGCGAAAGAAAGATACGTAAGGCGTAGTGTCCGCCTTCAGGCGGACCTATGAAGTCCGGCTAAAGCCGGACACTACGTACGCAGGCGAGGCATCAGCGTAAGTTCGCGCTGGGGGCCCAGCGCCAGTGAAAAATGGATCTACCCTTCGAACTCCACATCGCACTCCGCTACCTGCTCGCTAAGCGAAAGCAGGCGTTGATCTCCGTCATCTCGCTGGTCTCGACCATCGGCGTGACGGTCGGCGTGATGGCGGTCATCATCGCGCTCGCGGTGATGACGGGACTTCAGCAGACGCTGCGCGATCGGATTCTCGGCAGCCAGCCACATATCTACGTCTCCCGCCCAGGCGGCATCGACGACTACAAGGACGACGTGGCGAAACTGCGTGCCATGCCGCACGTCACCGGCGTCGCCCCGATGCTCCTCGGCAAAGCGCTCATCTCAACGACGCGCGGCGAAGACTTCATCACGGTCAAAGGCATCGACCCGGCGCTCGAACCAAGTGTCACCGACATTTCGCGCGTCATGCTGTCGGGCTCGCTGGCCGCGCTCGAACATCCGGTGGCAGTGTCGAGCGACGGCGTCATGCTCGACGGGATCGTCCTCGGCAAGGACCTCGCCGACACGCTGGGCGTCGTCGTCGGCGACTCAGTGATCGTCAGAACCACCCAGGGGCAGCTGTCGCCGGTAGGGATGGCGCCCGCCGTTCGTCGTTTGCGCGTCGTAGGCGTGTTCAGCCTCGGTCTGTACGAGTTCGACTCTTCGTACGGGTTTGTCTCGATCGACGTGGCGCGGCGGCTCTTCGGCAAGAACGAAGTCGATTTCATTCAGCTCCACGTCGACGACATCTATCGGGCGCCGGCGATCGCGCGCGACGTCTCCGACAGACTCGGCGATCGCTACTACGCGCAGGACTGGGGCCAGATGAACAAGGCGCTCTTTTCGGCGCTCACGCTTGAAAAGCTCGCCGTTTCACTGGCTATCGGCCTCATCGTCATCGTCGCGGCGCTGAACATCGTCGCGTCGCTGATTCTGCTCGTGATGGAAAAACACCGCGACATCGGAATCCTCAAGACAATGGGCGCAAGTGCGAGGAGCGTGACGGCCATCTTCATGGCCCAGGGGCTGTTGATCGGCGCGATTGGGACCGGCGTCGGCGCCGCGCTCGGCCTCGCCGTGTCGTACGTGTGCAACAGGTACCAGCTGATTCGCGTGCCGACCGATGTCTATCAGGTGGCGTACCTGCCATTCATCGTGCTCGGCGTCGACTTCGCCTTCGTCGTGACTGTGGCGGTCCTCATCTGCTTCCTCGCGACGATCTATCCGTCTCGGCAGGCGGCGCGGCTCGATCCCTCGACGGCGCTCAGATACGAGTGACAGGGCTGTGAGCTTCGTCAGCGCACGCGGCATCGTGAAGAGCTATCCGGTTGGCGACGCGACGCTGACGATTCTCCGCAGCCTCGACCTCGACGTGAACGCTGGAGAAATGGTGGCGATCGTCGGAGCGTCCGGCGTCGGCAAGAGCACGCTGCTGCATGTGCTGGGAGGGCTCGACCATCCTGACGAGGGCGTCGTCACGATCGGCGACGTGAATCTGACCGGGATGCCGGACGCGAATCGCGTCGCGTTTCGAAACCGCAAAGTCGGCTTCGTCTTTCAGTTCCACCACCTGCTGCCGGAGTTTTCCGCGATCGAAAACGCCGAGATGCCGATGCGCATCGCGCGCGTGCCGTTGGCCGCCGCACGGCCGAGGGCGGAGGAACTGCTCCGGCGCGTCGGCCTCGGCGAGCGGCTCACGCATCGGCCGGGCATGCTGTCTGGAGGCGAGCAGCAGCGGGTCGCCGTGGCCCGCGCGCTCGTCATGAAGCCCGATGTGCTCTTTGCCGACGAGCCGACCGGCAACCTTGACGAGCAGACCGCGGACTCGCTTCACGGGCTTCTGCGCGAGATGCACACCGCGTACGGTCTCACCTCGATCATTGCGACCCACAACCCCCGGCTCGCGCAGGCGTGCGACAGAGTACTGCGCCTGCACGACGGACGTCTGACTGCCGACTGACGCAGCGCAGCGCCTGCGGCCAGCCGCGAGTATGAGCGAGCGGCTCGGCGCAAGTTCGCGCGGGGGTGGGGCCCAGCGCAAGTAAATAAAGAAAGAAGGTCCGCCTGGACGGACACGACACGCAATCGCATGCACGAGCTCTCCGGCTCGAGCTGGACCACAGACGTCAGCATGACCGGCGCGAGGCGATCACGGCGATCTCCGTCACGATGCTGCACGGAGCGGCAGTGGAGACGGCGGCGTTCGCCGAGCGTCTAATAGATCAACAGGCATAAATCGGTAACCCATGCCGTATAATGTGGTTAATTCACTCGTGACCACAACACTGTCGGCTTTCACTTAGGCAGGCTGGATGTTCGAACGGTACACCGAACGAGCCCGACGAGTTTTATTCTTCGCGCGTTACGA
>DASQJC010000129.1:0-4893 GCA_035631255.1 Candidatus Eremiobacteraceae bacterium
GAGCACTACGAGTTCGAAGTCGTCGGCATCGTCGAAGACGCGCAATCCGCGACGCAGTACGCGGTGTGCTATAGCGAACGGGCGGATGAGTTCATCGTGACGAGCGAAAGCGGCGAGCTCATCGACGACGATAAGCTCGCGCAAGAGATCCTCGGCGACTTCCTCGATCAAGCGACCGATACGGAGGACGACGGCTCATAGTCATCCAGCTCGACGGTGCCCGTTCGGCGCGAGCGAATGCGACCCGCAGGATCCTGTTCCTCTCCGCGAGCGTCGGCGAGGGGCACACCGCAGCGGCGTGCGCCGTCCGCAGCGCAGTGGCGGAGAAGCTGCCGAACGCCGAGAGCGAAGTCGTCGACTCGTACCGGTACGCATCGCACGTCTTCCACCGCGTCGCGAGCAACGGCTACATCGGCATGGTCAAGCTGCTGCCGCAGCTGTACAAGTATATCTACGACCAGGCCGAGCGCGCGACCAAGGTGTCCGCGTTCAAGTCGTGGCTTCATCATTATACGGCGCTCAATCTGCGCCAGTACGTCACCGGCCTTTCTCCCGATGTCGTCGTCTGCACGCACGCGTTTCCGTGCGGCGTCATGGCGGAATACAAGCGCGAGTTCGCCGACGCGCCGCCGGTCGTCGGCATCGTCACAGATTTCGTCGTCCATCCGTTTTGGATCCACCGCAATATCGACGGTTACGCGGTCGCGACGACCGCGATGCGGCAGGCGCTCATCACGCACGGCGTCGACGCCGATCGCGTCGAGGTGACGGGCATCCCGATCGACGGGCGCTTCGGCGGCCATCAGACGAAGGCGGAAGCACGGCGCGCGATCGGCGTCGATCCGCACAAGACGACGCTGCTCCTCATGGGCGGCGGTCTCGGCATCGGCCCGCTCGAGAAAGCGCTGCAGCGAATCGACTCGCTGCGTCACGACGTGCAGACGGTCGTCGTCGTCGGCAAGAACTCGCGGCTCGAACAGCGTCTCGCCGATGCTGCCAGACGGATGCGCAAAGCAGTGACCGTCGCGGGATTTGTGCCGAACGTCTACGATTATATGCGCGCGTCCGACGTGCTCGTGAGCAAGCCCGGCGGGCTTACGAGTTCCGAAGCGCTCGCGGCCGGATTGCCGATGGTGATGCTGCGTCCACTGCCCGGACAAGAAGAGCGCAACGCGCGTTATCTTCAAGAGAGCGGCATCGGCGTGCGCGCGCAGACATCGCGCGATCTCATCGATGTGCTCGATCGACTCTTGGCGGAACCGATCCGCATGCAGCGGATGGCGCAGAACGCGCGACGCATGGCGCGACCAGGTGCGGCAGATGCAGTCGCGACGATGCTGGAGAGCCTCGTCGGCGAGTGATCCCGGCAGGCGGGATTTCACCCGCTGTGGTACACTAACGAAGTCGCGTGGAGAGATGGCCGAGCTGGCTGAAGGCGGCGGTTTGCTAAACCGTTATAGTGCTCTAAAGGCGCTATCGAGGGTTCGAATCCCTCTCTCTCCGCCACGCACGGGGTAGACATGAGCGCTCGTAGTTCAGTTGGATAGAATGCCAGACTACGAATCTGGAGGTCGGGGGTTCGAATCCCTCCGAGCGCGAGACTAGATGAGCAGCCGCCGTGAAAACGGCGGCTGCTCGCTTTCACGGCGAACACGAGATTGGTCCGCGCGTCCAGTGGGAAAACTTCAGCGTGGACCGTTCCCCCGCAGGGCATAAGATCGCGCGCGTGTCGCTGGGCCGCGTGCTCGCGTTTGCGATTGGCGTGGCGATCGCCGTGGTCGCGATCTGCCTCGCGCTCTTGATCGGCTTCGCGTTTCCGGGTACGCGCGCGCTTCTCGTCCGATCGATCGGCGCGACATATCTATCGCTGAAGGGCTTCCATCTCGAGCATGCCGACATCGCGATGGCGGGTGGAGTCTTCGACGCGCGCGACATCGTCGTCACCGACGGCCAGCGTCCGTTCCTCGACGTCGCTGAAGTCCGCGTGACGTACGGCGAGCGAGGACGCGCACTCGGCGTCTCGAGCGTGACGATTGTCAAGCCTCAAGTTTTCGTCCACCGTTCGGCGGACGGTTCGTACGACGTCGCGCGTCTCTTCGGCGGAGGCGGTTCTGGCGGCTCGTCATCAGGCGCACCGCTTCGCACGACCATTTCCGTCGTCGACGGTTCGATGTATATCGTGAGCGATTCCGCGCCGACAGCACGTGTCATCGAACTACACAGCCTTGACATATCCGCCGACATCGATCAAGGTGCGCGATCGAAGGGCACCGCGAGCGTCTTGTTCGGCGGCAAGAGCGCAGGTTCGGGCCTGACAGCGAACTTCGACCAGAACGACATCGCGCGCGTCGGTCGCGCGCAAGTCGTCGTACGAGGGGCGCAACTCGCGCCGTTGATCGACGTCCCCGTTTCGAGCAGCGCGTTCGTCGTCGAGCACGGCACCGCCGATCTCCGTCTCGACGCGTACGCCGTCGGTTGGGATCCGCGCGTCGGACCGCAATGGCATGTGGTCGGTGCCGGCGACGTGCGCGACGGAGCGCTTCGAACGTTGCCGCTCGCGAAGCCGGTGACTGACATCGGGGGAAGACTGTCCGTTTTCGACGGTACGCTCGAGTTCGAGAACTTGCGCGGCTCGGCGGGCGGGGTTCCGCTTGCGGCCGCGGGCTCGTTGGAGCTGTTCCCGGATCTAAGTCTAGGGTTGCGCATCGGCGCGCAGGGCCGGCTCGAGAGCGTCCGGCAGTTGCTGCCGTTTTCGTCGAAGCTGCCGCTCGACGGCGACGTCGCGCTCGGTGTGACGGTCGACGGGTCGCCGTCGAGTCCGCATGCGAACATCACGTTGCGCGCGACGAAGCAGATCCGCTACGGAGACGTTCCGGTCGACGGCTTCGGGTTGAGCGCGTACTATCACGATGGCCATGTAGCGCTGCGATCGATGGCCGCGAGATATGGCCGCTCGACGATCGGCGGCGACGGCGACATCGATCTCACGGCATCGCCTGTCGCGGGCCAGTTCGTCGTCGTCGCTCACGCGCCGTCGCAGGATCTGCCGATCATCGCGGACATCGATACGAAAGGGACGACCGGAGCGCTCGTCGCGCTCGACGGTCCGCTCATGCGGCTCACCGGCAGCGGATTCGCATCGACGACGGGCGGCGAGCAGCATCTACGCGCTCAGGTGGCGGCCGGTCCGGATGGGATCGCGTTTTCATCGCAGCTCGACGACCATTGGGGCGGCGAACTCGTCGCGCTTGGCGAGCTCGGTCATGGCGGCGACGCGCCGGCTGCCGTCGATGTATTTGCGAAACGATATCACGCCCGGCTCAACGGTGATGCGGTCGCGCTGCCGGGTTTCACGAGTCAACTGATCGGATGGCCGAAAGCGTCGGGGACGATCGACGGTTACGCATTCGCGCGCGGGCCGGCATCGATGCCGGGCTCGTCCGTTCAGATGACCGGCGACGACGTCCGATTCGCCGGCACGTCGCTCGGTCACGTCGCGATCGGCGCGCGCGGGAATAACGGCGACTTACGTGTCGATCGAGTCGCGGTCGACGGACCCGGCATCCGTCTGGAATCGGCCGGCGTCGCGCGGATCAAGCCGGAGGGCCGCACCGGGATCGGAATCGCCGCAGCGTTGACGGGAAGCGTCCACGGCGATCTTGGGCGCGTCGCCGTCGGTGACGGCGTGCAAGGTCATGTCGACGGATCGTTCGACGCGGTCGCGCACGGACCGATCTGGCTGGCAGATGTTTCGGCGACTTCACCCGACCGAACCGTGTCGTTGAAGGGCGTGCCGGTGAGCGACGTCCGCGCGATCGTCGGCGGCTCAGGGCAGCAGGTCGTCGTCTATAGCGCGAGCGCGGATGTCGGTGGCGGACATGTCGACGCGCAAGGAACCGTGCCGGGCCGAGCGAGCGGATCACTGACGGTCGCGGTCCGTGGCATCGACCTCTCGCACCAGCACGCGATCGCGTTGCCCGTCGCCCGTGGCGCAGTCGTCGCGATCGGGCACGTCGGCGGCACTGCGGGTTCACCGGCGATTTCCGGCGCTGCATCGCTCGTCGATGGTGCGTACCAAGGTCTGCCGCTTGCCGGCGACACCGGCCTCGCGTATCGCTCGGGTTCGCTCGACGTCATCGGCGGTCGCATCGTCGGCGCGGGCAGCGTCGCCGAGGTGGACGGTCGCGTGAACGGGTTGTTGTCGGGGTCGCCGCAGGTGGTGCTCGATGCGGATGTGGACGCGGCTGATCTGGGGAGTTTGAGCGATGCGTTCTCGACACCGGCGTCGGTGGGCGGCATTGCAACCGGACATTTCCATGCGAGCGGCGCGCTCACCGATCCGCGCATCGCGGGCGCGGTCGATGTCGGCGCGGGGACGGTGCGCGGCGTCGGATTCACCGACTTGCACGCGGCGATCGATGCGAGCCGTGGCGGCGTCGCGGTGAACGACGGCGGCGTCACCTTCGGCTCGTCGCGGATCGCTCTGTCCGGCAGCCTCAGCGGATCGGGAACTTCGCTGCGTGCTTCGAGCGCCTACGTTGATCTCAACGACTTCAACGATTTCTTCGACGGCAAGGACGTGCTCGAAGGGCATGGGTCGCTCGACGTGGCGATTTCGAACGTCGCCGGCGACAATGCAGCCTCGGGTTCCTTCTCGCTCGCTGACGCGAGCGTCTCGGGTGTGCCGCTCGGGATGGTGGACGGCCAAGTCAGTAGGGCCGGCAGCGATCTCGCGATCGCGATGTCGCAGAAAGGGCCGGTCTCTTCGAGTGATGTCGATTTCTTGGTGCCGCCGCAGACAGGTCGCCAGCCGACCGTCGCCGTTCGGGGAGCGGTGCAGCGGCTCGACGTAGGCGCGCTCGCGCCGTACGTCGGGCTTGAAGACAATCGTCT
>DASQJC010000130.1:0-2868 GCA_035631255.1 Candidatus Eremiobacteraceae bacterium
GATCGCACCCGCGTCTGCGCGCGTCTTCGAAGGCGCGTCGCTGCGCCTGCGCGCCGCTTTCGCCGGCGCTGCGGGCGGCGACATCACTTGGTCGCTGATCGGACCGGGTTCGATGGCGCCGGACGGCACGTACACCGCGCCGTCAACGCCCGGACAGCAGGCGATCATCATCGCGGGAGGCGGCGGTACGTCCGTCGCTTCGGCCGTGCTCGTCGTCGCGCCGCCACCGGCGGACGCGCCGCTCGCCTTCGTCGCCTGTTACGACGACGGAACCCTCGATGTCCGCGATCCGTCGACGTACGAAGATATCGGAACCGCATCGATCGGCGACGCCGCCGCAGGCGTCGTCAGCGATCCGCGCGAGCATCTCGCTGTCATCGCGGCCGGAAATCGCATCGGGCTCTTCGATGTATCAACCGGTACGACGATCTTTTCAGACCCGATCGCCGGAGCACGATTCTCCGAAGTGGCGATGCTCGCGAACGGCTT
Source organism: Candidatus Eremiobacteraceae bacterium (assembly GCA_035631255.1). Taxonomy (GTDB): domain Bacteria; phylum Vulcanimicrobiota; class Vulcanimicrobiia; order Eremiobacterales; family Eremiobacteraceae; genus JANWLL01. The sequence continues at coordinate 490 of DASQJC010000130.1, forward strand.
TGTCGCCGCGACCGACAACCAGGCGGCGGCCGGTCAGGACGGCGTGCGCATCTTCGGTCCGATCGCGCGCGGACAGACGCCGAAGCTCGCCGCGTCCTCGCCTACCGGCGACACGCCCGAAGGAATCGCCGTTTCGTCGGACGGCCGCACGTTCTACATCACGAACGTCAACACGAACTCGGTGATGCGCTTCTCGTTCGATGGTCATTCCGCTGCGCGCTTGACGGGCGCCGCCGTCACCGGTCACCGCCCCTTCGGCGTCGCGGTCGATGATAAACGCCGGCTGCTATTCGTCGCCGACAACGACACGCCGACGTTGAGCGGTGCTTCCTCTCAGCCGGGCCTCGAGATATTCTCGTTGCCTTCCTTGAAGCTCGTGCGGCGCGTGGCGACCGGATCACCGAACGCGCTGCCGCTCGGCATCGCCGTCGATTCATCAGCGAATCGCATGTTCGTGACGAACGAAGGCGACGGCGACGTCGCCGCGTATTCGATCTCGCCGTTCAAGCGCATCGCGACGCTTGCTGTGGGCAGGACGCCGTGGCTTCCGGCGATCGATTCCGTCGCCGGATCGCTGTTGGTCCCGAACGCCGCCGATGATACGTTGAGCGTGTACGACATCGGTACGCTGCGCCCGATCGCAACCGCCATGCAGACGTGCGGCTATCCGACGGCCGTAGCGGCTCGCGCAGCGGCGGCGCAGTGAAAGGAGCGACGATGCGAGCGGCCTACGCTGCGAAACTCGGCGGCGACACGCCGCTCGAAAACCTCGAGGTCGGCGAGCGGCCGATGCCGGAGCCCGGGCGGGGCGACGTGCGCGTCCGCGTCCGAGCGGTCACGCTCAACCACCACGATTACTTCACGTTGCGCGGTATCGTCGGATATCCGATCCAACCGCCGCGTATCCTCGGCTGCGATGCCTCCGGCGTGATCGATGCGCATGGACCGGACGCTGGCCCGCTGGCGCAGCCGGTAGGCGCTGATGTCGTCGTCTATCCGGTCCGTTTCTGCGGAGCGTGCCCGGCATGTTTTGGACCCGATCCGATGCTTTGCCGCCGCTTCACGATGTTGAGCGACGGCGACGTCGAGGGATCACTCGCCGAATACGTCGTGGTGCCTGCGCAAGCGGCGGTGCCGAAGCCGGCGTCGCTCGATTTCGGGCAAGCGGCATGCATGGGCGTGACGTTCCTGACCGCCTATCGCATGCTATTCGTCAAAGCCGGGCTCGAACCGGGCGACTCGGTGCTCATCCAAGGCGCAGGCGGCGGGCTCGCGACGGCAGCGATTCAACTGGCGTCGGCTGCGGGCTGCACGGTCATCGTAACGTCGCGTTCCGAAGCGCGCCGGGCTGCGGCGCTGCGAATCGGCGCGCATCATGCGATCGAGAGCGGCAAGGACGCGGCGAAAGCGGTATTGCGGCTGACGAACGGGGACGGTGTCGACGCAGTCATCGAGTCGGTCGGCGAACCGACCTGGGGCACGAGCTTGCGCGCTGTGCGCCAAGGCGGCGCGGTCGTCGTCGCGGGTGCGACAAGTGGACCGAACCCGCCCGCAGATCTATCGCGCATCTTCTGGCGTCAGCTTCGCATCCTCGGATCGACGATGGGCTCGCTGCCGGAATTCGAGCGATTGCTGCGCTTCGTCGACACGCGCGGCATCAAGCCAGTCATCGATTCGACGTACTCGTTGGCCGATGTTCGCGATGCGTTCGATCGCCTTGCCGCCGGCGATCACTTCGGAAAACTCGTCGTGGTGATTTAGGCCGAGTGAAACTCGGCATCATCTTAATGTGGGATGCCGAGCGCAGCTCGGCGCCGACCTTCGGTCGGCATACCACATCTTCTTTTTTCGGCATACTCCATCATCTGATGGGGCATGATTCCCATAATGGGCACGATACTGATTCATTCCTAGTTCACGCCTGCCGATTACTATAAAAGGCCCGCATGGATGTTGCCGGATTCGCCTTGCGCCACGACAAGGCGCTGCTCTTCGCAGTTCTAGTCCTCGCAGCGCTCGGCGTGCGGGCATATACGCAGACGCCCGCCAGCATATTCCCCAATATGTATTTCCCGCGTGTCGAAGTCGTCGCCGATGCAGGCCAACTTCCGCCGGATCAAGTGCACAGCGCCGTCGCATTGCCCCTCGAACAGGCTCTGCAAAATCTTCCCGCGGTGCAACGCGTTCGATCGACTTCCGCGCAAGGCTCGGCCGATCTCGTCGTCGACTTCGATCCGAGCACCGATTCGCGCGCCGACTTCGACTACGTCAATCAGGCGCTCGCGCAAACGCACGCTGTTTTGCCCAGCGGCGTCGATGCGGTCGCGATATCGATCAACCCGAATAACGAGCCGATCGTCTCGTACGCGCTCACATCGA
>DASQJC010000131.1:0-4511 GCA_035631255.1 Candidatus Eremiobacteraceae bacterium
TATGCATTGAACTCGTCGGACGGCACCGTGCGCTGGACGGCACCGACCGGGCCCGAGCCGCTCGCCGTCGTCCTTTCCGCCGACGGATCGCAGGCGTACGTCAGCGACTGGGCGGGTTCGTCGATCGCGGTGATCGACACCAAGACCGGAAAACCGGCGCGCTCGATCGATGTCGCCGATCATCCGAACGCGCTCTTGCTCTCTTCCGACGGCGCGAAGCTCTACGCGTCGTGTGCGAACGGTGACGAGATCGATGTCGTCGATGTCGCGAAAGGCCGCGTCGGCGCGAAGCTCGACCCAGGCCTCTGGCCGCATTCGCTCGAGGGATCGACTCCGAGCGGGTTGGCTTTGTCGCACGACGGCGATACATTGTTCGTCGCCGATGCCGGCGACAACGCGGTTTCCGCGATCTCGACGCGCACCGGCGAGCTGAGCGGCGCCGTGCCCGCTGGCTGGTATCCGACCGACGTCGCATTGTCGACCGATGGATCGACGCTCTTCGTGCTCGACGGCGACGGGATCTCGGGGCATCCGAATCCGGCGTACGGTCACTCAGCTCTGCGCAAATCGAACGACGCGCTCTACATCGGCTCGCTCCTGACCGGCGATCTGCAGCGTGTGCCTCTGTCTGGCGGAATGACGCTGAGCCAAGGCCTCGAAGCGGCGCGCGCCAGTGCGCTATATCAAGGAAGCAAAGCGGAAAAATCGCCGCGCAGCGCAACCGTCCGCCACGTCATCTACATCATCAAGGAGAACCGGACGTACGACGAGATCCTCGGCGATGACCGGCGTGGCGACGGCGATGCGTCGCTCGCCCTTTTCGGACGCAAGTTCACGCCGAACATCCACCGCCTCGCCGACGACTTCGTCCTGTTCGACCGGTTCGAAGAGAACGGTTTCGTCAGCGTCGACGGGCATAACTGGGCCGACGCGGCATACGCCGACGACTACGTCGAGAAGCTTTGGCCTTCCGCGTACGCCGGGCGTGGGCGGGAAAACGACTCGTTCTTCGGCGATGATCCGCCGGCTGTTCCCGGCGCGGGTTATCTCTGGGATAATGCGCTCGCGAACGGGCGCACCGTGCGCAACTACGGCGAGTTTGTCTTCGGCACCGGCAAGGACTTCCAATACCAGGCGAAAGGATTGCGCGGCCACACGGACGTCCGCTATCGCGGATGGGATCTCCAATACAGCGACCAGTCGCGCATCGACGAGTGGATGCGCGAGTTCGACCAGTTCGATCGCGACGGCGGCTTGCCCGACCTCGAGTTCGTCTACTTACCTGACGACCACACCGCGGCGACGCGCCCCGGCTATCGCACGCCGTACGCGATGGAGGCGAGCAACGATTATGCCGTCGGACGGCTCGTCGATCGCTTGAGCCGCAGCCGCTATTGGAAGGACACGGTCGTCTTCGTCGTCGAGGACGATTCGCAGGCGGGCCCCGATCATGTGAGCGCGCAGCGCGCGGAAGCGCTCATGGTCGGCGGACCGGTCAAGCGCGGAGTCGTGTCGCACACGCACTACACGCAGTGCTCGGTCGTGAGGACGATCGAGCTCGTGCTCGGGCTGCCGCCGATGAGCCAATTCGATGCGGGCGCGGAACCGATGACTGCGCTCATCACGAGCACGCCCGACACGACGGCCTGGACGGCGTCGAAGCCGAACATCTCGTTGGCGACGCGTAACGGCGTGCATGCAGTGCATGCGCAGACTTCGATGCTGTTCGACTTGTCGGAGCCGGACGCATCGGACGCCGCGGCTTTCAATCAAGTCCTCATCGACTACGCGAAAGCTACTCGCGATCGTAGTAGTCGAGTCGCGGCGACGCACGGACGATGAGCCGCTTGCGGCCGCGCACGAGCACCTTGTCGGAATCGGGGTAGTAGGCGACTTCTTCCGGCTCCGCGTTGCCGAGCAGAAAGACCGTACACGACCGGTCGCTCTTGTTGAGCAGCTGGTGCGTGCCGATATCGCCGACGGGGAAGCAGATCACGTCCCCTTTTCGGCACGTGAACTCGCCGCGCGGTGTCCGAATCGTCGGCTCTCCTTCCCACACGAGGAACATCTCTTCTTCGAGCTGGTGCGAGTGCATCGGACAGAGACGCGATCCGGGCGGAAGCGTGCAGAAGTCGTAGCCGAGCTTGCGCGCGCCGATCGGCCAGCCTGCCTCGTATGCGGTCGCCGCATACTTGCCGTCGAGATCGCTGAAGACTTCCGGCTCGATCTCGTCGAGGTTGATGCGATTGACGTAGACGTCGGAGCGCGATTGCAAGAACTCGCCGATGACGTGATCGGCGCCACGCATGAGCGACTGGCCGTCGCCGACGAGCAATATCTCGAGCCGGAGTGCCCACAGTTGACGTAAGCTCAGGACCGCGCGCGATGCGTCGATAAGCTTGTCGTCCGGCAGCATGCGCACCGTTCCCGCAGGATCACCCCACAGCGCGTCGCCGACGAGCGCCGCTTTGTGCTTCGGCATCGAGAGCGCGATCTCGCCCGGCGACTTGAGTCCCTCGAATGCGATGACGAATGCGCCCTCGAACGGTTCGTCGCCGGCCATCAGGACGATGTCGACCGGACCCGATAGCAGCGGCGCATCGCCTTTACTCGCGGCGATCTTCGATTTGAAGCGCGCCGCCAGATCGCGCGCCTTGCGCTCGTGATCGCGATTCGTCACGATGACGAGCGAGACGCCGCCGAGCGATTCCATGTGCGCGATCTCGGCATCGGACGCGAGGAGCGGGTCGACGACGACGTTGCCGCCGTCGCGCTTGAAGAAATGTGAATTGAAAAAGACGTTGCGGTCGGGCTGCCACACCGACCAGGCGAAGGCGCCCGGGATCGCGAGGGGCTGCATACGTTAGTCCTTCTTGACGGCGCCGTCGATAGCGGCGAGGAGGAGGTCGGGTTCGAAGGGTTTGGTGACGCATCCCGCACCGATACGCTCGATCTCGTCGAAGAGATCCCGTTGCGTGTTGCGCGCGGTGATGAAGAGGAACGGCATGTCGGCGAACTCCGGATCGGCGCGCAATTCGCGACAGAGCGACATCCCATCGCGGCCGGGCATCAGCACGTCGGTGACGATGATGTCGGGGCGATTGCGGCGCGCTTGCACGAGTGCGTCGTCGCCGTCTGGCGCTTCGTCGACGTCGTGACCCGCGAACTCGAGATATTGCCGGAGCGCGCTGCGGAGCATCGGCTCGTCGTCGACGAGGAGGACGCGCGCCATTCAGGCGCTCGCCGCCGCCGATGTATCCGCTGCGCTCGAGCCGGGCGCTCCCGGGATCTCGACTGACACTGTCGTGCCGTGCCCGACTTCGCTCGAGATCGCGATGACGCCGCGCATGCGTTCGACGAGCCGCGCGACGATCGCGAGGCCGAGACCCGTGCCGCGGATCTCCGTGCCCGGACGCTCGACGCGATAGAATCGCTCGAACACATGCGGAAGGTCGGTTTCGGGAATGCCGATGCCCGTATCGGCCACGACGAGACGGACGCGGTCGCCGAGCCGTTCGACCCCGACCGTCACGCGGCCGTCTGCAGGCGTGAACTTGCGCGCGTTGCCGACCAGGTTGACGATGATGCGGCGCAGCGCGTTCTCGTCGGCGCGGACGTAGGCGGGTGTGCTCGGAAGGCGGACCTCGACCGGCGGTCCCGCTCGCGCATCGAGCGCGAACGTCGCGTCGACTTCGGCGCTGACGAGCGCGCGCAGGTCGACGTCGGTCTCGGCGAGCGGCGTCTCGGTCGCATCGACTTTTGCGACTTCGAGCAGATCGTCGACGAGATTCGCGAGACGCCGCGTTTCGAAGTCGAGCATGCCGAGCAGCTTCGCATCGTCGTCCGCGAACTGATAACGCGGAAGCACTTTGCGACCGAGCAGCGCCGAAAGCGTGCGCAGCGTCGTGGCCGGCGTCCGCAGCTCGTGGCTCGCCGTGCCGACGAAGTCCGTGCTGACGCGCATCTGACGCTCGGCTTCTTCTTTTGCGAGCACGAGCTCATCGACGAGGCGGCGGCGATCGCTGACGTCGCGCGAGACCGCGATCATCTTGTCGCGCATGCCCTCGTCGCCGTGATGGGTCACGGTGATGCCCGCCCAATACTTCGTGCCGTCGACGCGCGTGCGTTCGGTCTCGAGATACGCGTAGCCGCGCGTCACGACCGTGTCGGAAAGTTCTGCGAGCTGCGCTTTCGAGAGCGCGAGCGGCGGATAGCCGTACACCGCTTTATCCATCAGATCGTCGATCGTGCACCCGAGCTCGCGGCAGAGCGCATCGTTCGCGTAGCGTACGATGCCGTCTGCGTCGACGAGCATGACGCCCTCATGCACCGACTCGACGACTGCGGCGAGCGTCTGCGACTGCGCGACGCTCGCCTGGAGTTGGCGCGTACGCGCCGCGACGCGCGCTTCGAGGCCTTCGTTGAGTATGCGCACGCGGCGGTTGATCTGGCCGACGACTTCGATCGGCACGCTCACCGCGAGCCACGCGACGAGCCACAGCAAGACGAAG
>DASQJC010000132.1:0-4658 GCA_035631255.1 Candidatus Eremiobacteraceae bacterium
GCGGGCCGCTTGAGACGACGCGATTCACCCCAAGGCCTTGGACGTCGAGTGACCCGTCGGTCTCGAACGTGACGCGCTTATTACGAACGCTCGACTTGAGGACCGCGGGCGACGCGTCGGCGACGATGCGGCCATTATCGATGACGACGATGCGATCGGCGATGGCATCCGCTTCTTCGAGGTAGTGCGTCGTCAACAACAGCGTACGCCCGCCGGCGACGAATGTGCGGAGATGTGACCAGAACGAGCGGCGCGCTTCGACGTCGAGCCCGACGGTCGGCTCGTCGAGGAAGAGCGCTTCGGGATCTCCGCAGATGGCAAGCGCGAAGTACAAGCGCTGCAACTGGCCGCCCGAAAGCGTGACGAGCATCGCCGATCCTTTGTCCGATAGACCGGCGATCTCGAGCGCCTTCGCACGATCGATCGGGTGCGGGTAATACGAGCGGAAGAGATCGACGACTTCGCCTACCCGCAGGAAGTTCGGCAGCCCGGAGCCCTGAAGCATGACGCCCGTACGCGACCGCGTCCGGCGATCGCGTGGATCCAAGCCGAAAGTGCGCGCCGTCCCTTCGCTTGGCTTGCGCAGGCCGAGCACGAGCGATACGAGCGTCGTCTTGCCGGCGCCGTTCGGTCCGAGGAGTGCGACGACTTCGCCGCGGTTCAGTCGCAGATGGACGTGGTCGAGCGCGAGCGTCGTACCAAAACGTTTCGACGCGTTGTCGACTTCGACGACGGCTTCCATCGCCGCGTACGTTCAAGGATGGGGGCGTCGGTCGCCTCTTGAGGATCGGTTAATCTCGCGTGCGCTCGACCATTGGCGGTCGAAGTCGGCGCGCAGCGCGGTGCCGCCGTCGATGAAGTCGGTCGAATCGGCGACGATACCGACTTCGTACGATTCGTCGATGCCGTTGCGCGTGAGATTCGCGGAACCGACATACGTGCGCTTGCCGTCATCGACGAACTTCTCGTGCATGTAGCTGGCGCTCGGAGTTCGCACCTCGACGCCGGCTTTCACCAAACGCCCTACCATGTCCGAAGCGCATCGCGATGACGGCTTGGCGATGAGGACGCGATCGTGGCGACCGGCGCGCGCGCGATGGACGAGCCACGCGACCGTCCACCAATCGGAGAGGTCTTCGCTCGCGATGCGGAGATCGCGGCGCGAGGAGAAAAGTGTTCGCAGCTCATCGCGCAACTTCGGATGCAAAGGCTCGCCACCGGCAGCGCGGTCGATCTCGCGTGCTATTTCGTCTGCATCGTTCACGTCGCGGTCCTCGATCGCGACTTCACCCGGCGATGCGAATCCGGTCTGGGTCGCATTCGCCGTCGCGACGAACGCGATGGAATGATCGATGACCGCGGCTTTACCGTGGACGAGTGGATGCGGACGTCGCGATATGACAACGTCGATCGAATCGTCGAGTTCGCCGCGGATGATGCGGTCTTCAGGTTCGACGGAGCGAGGCCCGCGGTAGCGGTGCGTGTCGCCTTCAAGGGTGATGCGGACGTGGACGCCGCGGTGCGCCGCGTCGTTCAAGCTCTCGACGACGTCGCGGTCTCCGATGCTGTAAAATTCAGCATCGATCGACGTCGTCGCGGATGCGAACGCCTCGCACAACGCGGTGCGCGCATCCGAACCGATGTGCACCAAGAGTCGCGACATGCCCGGTAGTCACGCGGTTGCGACGCGTGTCTACGACCTCTGCCGGCGCGCCGTTCCAACGCCAGGAATCGCCTTTCGGCCGCACCAATTGGTGACAAATGGACAAAGGCGGCGGCGTCCGTGAGATGTTCGGGCGGATCGCCGGTCGATACGACCTCGTCAACACGGTGATGACCGGCGGCGTCGACGCGATCTGGCGCCGCAAAGCCGTCGCCTGCCTCTCCGTGTCGTCCGACGCACACCTCATCGACCTCTGTTGCGGAACCGGAGCGCTTACACGGGATCTCGCGAAGCGGGCGAGCGCCGGCAGCGTCGTCGGCATCGACTTCACGCCGCAGATGCTCGAAATAGCACGCGCGCACACGGCCGAGAAGAACGTCGAATATCGCGAAGGCGACGTCCTCTCGCTGCCATTTGGTGACTCATCGTTCGACGGTGCGACGATGGGCTTCTCGATGCGCAACGTCGTCGATATCGGCGCGTGCCTGCGAGAAGTCGCGCGCGTCTTGAAGCCCGGCGCCTCGTTCGTGAACCTCGAAGTGAGCAAGCCGCGCAACCCGATCCTGCGCCGCGCGTTCTACGCATACTTCTATGGTATGGTGCCGCTCATCGGGCGCGTCGTCGGCGGTGACGCAGCGGCATACCGCTATCTGCCGCAGTCGCTCGTCAACTTCCCCGACGCGGATGCCCTTGCGGCGCTGTTCGCCGCGAACGGCTTTGCGTCGGTGCGCTACGTCCCGCTGGTAGGTGGCGTGGTGACGCTCCACGTCGGCACGAAGGCGAAAGCGCCGATCGCTGGGCCCACCCGCGCGCCCGAGGCGGTTGCGCCATGATAGAGACGAGCGCGCGCGCCACGATCGCGACGGTCATCGAAGAATTCGTCCGCGAAGAGCTCTCGGCGGAGAACGCGCACATCGCCGCTGCCGTCGCGGACATGCTCGACGCGGGCGGCAAGCATCTGCGTCCGCGCATCACGATGCTCTCGAGCCGCGCATGCGAGCCGGGAGCGCTGGAAGACCCGGTGCTCGCGGCGTACATGGAGATGATCCACGTCGCGACGCTCATCCACGATGACGTCGTCGACAATGCCGACGTGCGACGCGGCGTGCAGTCGACGAACCGCGCGTTCGGAAATCGCTTCTCGGTGCTCGCGGGCGATTATCTGTTCTCGTGGGTCTTCAAGAAAGTGACCCAGTCGTATCCGCAGCCCGTGCCGACGATCCTCGCGGCGATGCTCGCGGAGATCTGCAACGGTGAAGTGCGCCAACTGCGCGCTGAAGGCAACGCAGACCTTCCGGAGGCGGCATATTCGGAGATCATCGGCAAGAAGACGGCCGAGCTCTTCGCCGCGTGCGCCGAATGCGGCGCGATCGTCGCAGTCGCGGCAAAGCGTCCGACGAACGGCGCAGAAGTCCGCGACATGCAGCGCATCAAGGCGCTGCGGGCGTACGGCTGGTCGTTCGGCATGGCATTCCAGGTGCGCGACGACCTGCTCGACGCGATCGCCGATGAAGAGACGCTCGGTAAACCGGCCGGCTCGGATTTGCGCGAGAAGAAGGTCACGCTTCCGCTCATCAATGCGCTACGGTCGGGCGGACCGTCCGTCCGCGCGGCGGTCGACGGGCTGTTCGCGCGCGACGATGCCTCGGCTCCAGAAGCGGAGGGCGATCTCGCGGCGGTCGTCGATGCCATCCGCAGCTCGCGGGCAGTCGAGTTGACGACGGCGTCGATCGAGCGCTACGTCGACGCCGCCGAGACGTCGCTGCTCGCAATTGCGCCGTCAGAGGCGCGCGACGAACTCGCAGCCATCGCTCGTTCGTTGACCGACATGGGTCGACCGTAAAGGTCGACCGCTCCAGCGGCGCTGAAAGGTAACAGCAACCATGACGCCACTTTTCGCCATCATCGACACGCCGATCATCATCATCATCGTCGGTCTCGGCGTTTTGCTCTTCGGCGCGGACAAGATCCCGAAGCTCGCGCGTTCGATGGGCGAGGCGAAGAAACAGTTCGAGGCCGGCTCGCGCGGTGAGAACCCGCAGCCGCCGCAGGATCAGACTCCGCCCGCGACCCCGCCTTCCGCCCCGCCCTCGCAGCCGCCGCAGCAATAGACGCCGGCTGCTCCAGCCGCACTAGATACGATGCCGATCGCGACCGTGCCGCCATCCAAGCCCGGGCCACCGCCGCTGCGCCCGCAGGCCGACGACGTCGAGATGACCTTCACCGAGCACCTCGCGGAGCTTCGCACGCGCCTGCTCATCGCGATCGCAGCGGTCGGCGTCACGTCGCTCGCAGCGTTTCCCCTCATGCCGAAATTTCTGGGGTTCGTCGAACACTACTTTCTCGCCGGCATCCAACTGCATGTGTTCTCGCCGGCCGAGACGATCCGCGTCTATATCAAGCTTTCGTTGCTCATCGGCATCGTCGTAGCGATGCCGGTCGTCCTCTATGAGATCTACGCCTTCGTCGCGCCGGCGCTCGACCGCCGCCTGCGCGCCCGCGTACCGTGGTACGTGTTGCCTTCATTTCTCATGTCGGCGGCAGGGATCGCCTTTTGCGGTTTTGTCGTGCTGCCGTTCGTGCTTCGCGCGCTCATGCAGATCAACCAAGCCGCCGGCCTCGTCGACACGTATCAGCTCGAGCCGACCGTCGGCTTCATCACGCTCATGCTCGGCATCTTCGCGGTCATGTTCCAGCTGCCGATCCTCGCAGCGATCCTCGCAAGCGTCGGCATCATCAATGCGAAGATGCTCACGGATAAATGGCGCCATGCGACGCTCGTCATCTTCATCGCGGCCGGCATCGCCGCCCCGGACGGGAATCCGATGACGATGGCGCTGCTCGCGTTGCCGCTGCTCGCGCTCTATGTGCTGAGCATCGTCGTCGTGCAGGTCGCGCAACCGAAACTCGCGAGGACATCGTGAAGAGCGTCGCCGCTTCGAAACGGACGTTTGTCGACGATCTGCTCGACGTCTTGAGCAACGTGCTCTTCCCT
>DASQJC010000133.1:0-4826 GCA_035631255.1 Candidatus Eremiobacteraceae bacterium
GAGCATGTGTTCGCCGGGTCGACGAACATCGGCCATTCTTCATACAACACCCTTCCGATCGGCACCGGGCCGTTTCGGGTTTCTCACTACGAGCAAGGCAGCGAGCTCGATCTCGTCGCGAACGACCACTATTGGCGTGGGCCGCCTCGTCTCAAGGAAGTCCAATGGCGCATCGTCGCCAACGACAACACGCTCCTCACGCTCATGAAGACGCACGAGATCGACATGTACTACCGGCTGCCGCACGTCTACCGGCAGCAATTCGCGGATGCGCCGGGCGAAACCGTCGTCCACGCGCCCTTCACGCGTCTCATCGATATCGGATTCAACATCGCATCGCCGATCGTCGCCGACGTCCGCGTCAGGCAAGCGTTGGCGTATGCGACCGACCGGCAGTCGATCATCGACAAAGTGACGCAGGGAGCGGGCATATTGACCGACAGCGATCAGCCGCCGTACATCTGGGCGTACGATGCGAATGCGCCGAAGTATCCATACGATCCGAAGAAAGCGGCGGGGCTGCTCGATTCGGCGGGCTGGAAACTAGGTGAAGGCGGCGTCCGAGTGAAGGACGGTGTGCAGCTGCGGCTGGGTCTTGCGGGGATCGCGGGTGACGCCGAGTCGATGACGATGCGCGAGATGCTGCAGTCCGAGTGGCAGCAGATCGGCGTCGCGACCGAGATCAAGTCATACCCGTCGGACATCCTCTACGGTCCGCTCGCCGCCGGCGGCATCGAGCAATCCGGGCACTTCGACGTGATCCTCGAGGGCTTCGCGAACGGCTCCGACCCCGACGACTCCGTGCTGTTCGAATGCCGCTGGCGTCCGCCGGCCGGTCAGAACGACTATCATTTCTGCGATAGTCAGCTCGACTCGCTCGAAGAGCATGCGCTCGCGACGAACTACATGGCGCTTCGTAAGGCCGACTACGCGCGCATTCAGGAGATACTCGGACAGCAGCTGCCGATGTACGTCTTGTATTTCGAGCAGTACGAATTCGCGATCAACACAGACCTTCGAGGGCTCAAGCCTGCGCATGTCAATGCCGCGCTCTGGGACTCTTGGGAGTATCAGATCTAGAGCCGCTAAGCGGACCTCTGGTCACGCCGGACGCCGTCCTAGAATGCGCAACCTAGGGGTTGCGTTTTGTTTCGAGTTGTGGTAGAGTATGTGCAACCAGGAGGTTGCATATGGTTTCTTCAACTGATAAGATCGAAAAAAAGATCACCATTCGAGCATCTCAAGACCGCGTCTGGCGGGCCATCAGCGATTCGGCCGAATTCGGGGCTTGGTTCGGGATGGAGATCGACGGTAAATTCACCCAGGGCGCCGAGATCCGCGGGCGGATGAAGCCGACGGTCGCCGATCCGGAAGTCGCCAAGCGGCAGGAGCGGTACGCAGGTTCGCCCATGGCGATCTTCATCGACCGCATCGAACCGAGGCGGATGTTCTCATTCCGATGGCATCCGTTCGCGATCGATACATCGGTCGACTATTCGAACGAGCCGATGACGCTCGTGACGTTTACGCTCGTGCCGACGAACGGCAGCACGGAGCTGACAGTCGTCGAGAGCGGCTTCGACTCGATTCCGATCGCCCGTCGCGCCGACGCGTTCGAGGCGAACGAAGAGGGGTGGACGATGGTGCTGCAGCTCATCGGGAAGTACTTACAGCTGCAAAAAGCGTGAGCTTCGCACCGATCTTAGCCGCCCTCGGGGACGAGTCGCGGCTGGAAATAGTCCGCAAGCTCTGCATGATCGGTCCTCTGTCAACGACCAGGTTGGCAGAGGACGCCGACATCACGCGGCAGGCGGTCACCAAACACATGCTGAGCTTGCACAAGGTCGGACTCGTGCGAAGCGAACGGCGCGGGCGCGAACGCATCTGGCGGCTCGAACCGAGGCGGCTCGAAGAAGTGCGCCGCTACCTGGCGCAGATCTCGAAGCGCTGGGACGACGCGCTGATCCGCCTCAAGTCTGCGGTGGAAGACTGACCGGAGGCCGCGGCCGTCGCATTGAAAAACCATTTGTGCCGCCTACCCTCAAAGTGGTAGAGTTTGACCACACGGCCAACGCTCGAGGTGGCGCGTCATGAAGGTCATTTCATCAGTGGCGTTCGCGGCGCTCCTCACAGTTCTCACTCTCACGCGTGCAGCGAACGCACACGAGCCGCACATCACCATCATCGGGGCGTTCGCCGGCAGTGGTGCCGGCTTCACGCCGTTGGCTGCGGTGACGTTCGGCCCGGACGGCACCTTGTACGGCACGACCACCGGCGGCGGCACGGCGCGCTGCAAGTGCGGCACGGTTTTCTCGCTCCGCCTCGTCGGGTCGACGTGGACCCTCACCACGATCCATAACTTCCAAGGCGGTCGCGACGGAGCGGTGCCGGCGGCGCCGCTTCTCGTCGACCCACACGGCGTGATCTATGGTACGACCATCGACGGTGGCAACGGCTGTCCGGCCGGCTGTGGTACCGTCTTTAAATTGACGCCGATCGGCGCTCGTTACTCCGAATCGATACTATATCGATTCACGGGCGGAGCCGATGGCGGTTTTCCGAGCGGCGGACTGATCGAGGATGTGAGCGGCGCGCTTTACGGGCTCGCGGGCGCAGGCGGCAATACGGGATGTCAACAGGGATGTGGCGTGGCGTACAAACTGACACCCAACGGATCGACGTATACGGAAAGCGTGCTTCACACGTTCATGGGCGGCGCGACCGACGGCGCCACGCCCAACTATACGACGCTCGTCGCCGATAAAGCGGGCGATCTCTTCGGCACGACGATTGGAGGCGGCGACATGCTGTGCGATCTCGGGTGCGGCACAGCCTTCGAGCTGAAGCCTTCGTCGCACGGCTACGATGAGAGCGTTCTGCATTTCTTTTCGGGACCGCCCGACGGTGCAGAGCCGTACGGTGGCCCGATATTCAACGTCGATGGCGCGCTTTATGGCACGACGGAGTTGGGTGGCGCGATCAACGCGTGTCAGTCGTCCAGCGGTTGCGGCACCGTATACGAACTTGCGCCGGGTCAAAACGGATTCACGGAATCAGTCGTCTACTCGTTCGCCGGCGGCGCGGATGCGTTCGGTCCGGAACAAGCACTCGTCGCGGACAAATCCGGCACGCTCTACGGTGCGGCGCCTGGCGGCGGCCGCGCGAATCTCGGCGTCTTGTTCAAGCTGGCGCGATCGGGTTCCGGATACACGGAAACGGTTCTCCACGATTTTCACGGGCGCGGCGACGGATTCGGACCGTACGGCGCGCTCGTCGTGGGGAGATTCGGCAGACTCTTCGGCACGGCGATCACCGGGCCGGATGGCTTCGGCGGCGAGGTCTTCGAGTTCGTTCAATAGATGTAGCGCCTCTATGGAAGGGCCGGAGCGGTCGAGATAAATCTCGACCGCTCCTTTTTTATCGTTAGAAGTCGCGGCTTCGGATTGTCACGTGGCTTTCGATTGGCAGTTTATACCGCACGCAATCGGATCGTCCTGGAGAAGAAGCACGAGCGGCATCGCGGCTGTTACGCGCACGATGTTCGCTAACCATATCCATAAGGAGATCTTGGGTGATGTTAAGCAAGAAATTCCTAAGACTCGGCCTTGTGGTGCCTATCCTCGTGGCTCTCCAGGTAACTAGGGTTCTGGCAGGGACCACGGGATCGTTGTCGGGCTATGTCATCCAAGCGGATGGCACAGCGCTCGCTGGCGCCAAGGTCACGGCGACATCGCCGTCAGAGTCGACGACCACACTGACCGACGCGAACGGACACTTCGCGTTCGTCTCACTTACTCCGGATACATACACCGTCACGGCAAGCAAAGACGGTTACGACCCGACAAGCCAACCCGGCGTGACCGTCCTCGCGGACGCGACGCAGGTCACGCGCATCACGCTGCATCAGACGGTCAAGGTCCTCGGCCACGTGACGAGCACAGCACAAGCCGCGCTCGTCAAAGCCGGAACGACGGCTGACGTCTACTCGATCAACTCGACGACGAACGCGAAGACCGCGACGCTTGGCGGCGGCGGCTCCCTCGGCCAGGCATACGGCGCCATCGCGTCGCAGCCCGGCGTCGTCGTTCCGCCCGGTCAGAGCGGCTGGTTCCAGACGATCCACATCCGCGGCGGTGATTTCGATCAAGTCGGATACGAGTTCGACGGCGTGCCGGTGCTGCGGTCGTACGACAACTATCCCACAGTATCGGCATCGACGCTGGGTCAGCAAGAACTGCAGGTCTACACCGGCGGAGCTCCCGCGAACTCCGAGTCGCAGGGCCTTTCCGGCTACATCAACCAGGTCATCAAGAGCGGCACGTATCCCGGGTACGCGAACCT
Organism: Candidatus Eremiobacteraceae bacterium; assembly: GCA_035631255.1. Taxonomy (GTDB): domain Bacteria; phylum Vulcanimicrobiota; class Vulcanimicrobiia; order Eremiobacterales; family Eremiobacteraceae; genus JANWLL01. The sequence goes on from DASQJC010000133.1 coordinate 4,342, forward strand.
GACGCTCGGGATCGGATCGCCGACGCTGTACAACAGCATGCAGTTCGAGGTCGGCGGTGCGACACCGAACCACAACTTCTCGTATTACGTCGGACTCGGGAGCAGTTCGCAGAACTTCCGCTGGTTCGACAACAACAACGGAGCCGGTATCCAGCAGCAGTTCGGCGCGCTGTTCGCCGCATTGCCGTGCCCTGGCGGCGCGACGAGCAAGAACTTCACGAGCTGCTACGCGTCGGGCGCCGGCCCCGGCGGATATGCGCTGGGCCCCCCGGTCGACAGCGTCAACATCGCCTCCACGTGGGACCACGAATCGGTCGTGAATCTCCACTTCGGCCTCCCGCATCACAACGATTCGGGAAAAGACGACATCCAGCTGCTCTACGACAACACGTATTTGCACAACACGTACTATAGCTCCGCGAACGACTGGGGGTTGGCGAACGACTCGCAGCTCGCGAACCTCAACGGCGGACCGGCGTTCGGAT
>DASQJC010000134.1:0-2799 GCA_035631255.1 Candidatus Eremiobacteraceae bacterium
GCTGCTGCAAGTGCTCGAGCGCTTCACCGATCGGCTCATCGAACGCCAACGGCAGATGTACGCCGCGGAGGGGCCGTTCATCGAAAAGTGGCGACACGCGATGGCGTTCCTCGAGGACGACGCGTCGAGCGGCTATTCGAAGGTGTGGTACGAGCTGCAGGCGCTCGGCTGGAACGATCCGAGCATCCGCAAGCGAGTCGCGCAAGTCTTCCTGACGTGGCGGCGCGTCGTCGCCGATGCGTTCGAGAAAGCGTACGACGAGTACGGAATAGATCGTAAGCGCTATCCGCTCGATGCGATCGTCGCGCTCGTCGGCACCTTCAACGAAGGCATGGTGCTCGAGATCCTTTTGGGCATCCGACAAGGCCATCGCGCGCTGCTCGATCTCATCGACGGTTGGCTCGTCAGCGTAAGTAGTAGGCCGAGCGAAGCTCGACGCCGACCTTCGGTCGGCCTACTACAACCTGATCAACAGCAGAAGAGGCGAAAGCGATGAGAGCGCGGCTGCCGGATCAAAAGGGCGACGCATACCGCGAGGGCGTTCGGATCTCGTACGAGATCTTCGGCGACGGCCCGCACACGATCGTGCTGATGCCGCCGTGGGCGATCAACCACTCGCGCACGTGGAAAGGGCAAATCCCGTACCTCGCGCGGCATTTCCGCGTCGTCACATACGATGCGCCCGGAAACGGCTTGTCGGACCGCCCGCAAGACCCGGCGCAGTATACGGATTGGAAGCGCGTCGCCGATGCGATCGCAGTCATGGATGCGACCGAGACGAAGAGCGCGGTTATCGTCGGTATCTGCACCGAGGCATGGACCGCGGGCTTGCTCGCGGGCGAGCATCCGCACCGCGTCGACGGGCTCGTCTTCATCGCACCCGTATCACCGTACGGCGAATCGATGCCCGAACGCGAGGCGACGAGCTTCGACGACGTCTTGGAGAAGCACGAAGGCTGGGCGAAGGAAAACCGTCACTACTGGCTTTCGAACTATCGCGACTTCCTCGAGTTCTTCTTTTCCGAGGCGCTCTACGAGCCGCACTCGACGAAGCAGATCGAAGACACGATCGGTTGGGGGCTCGAGACCGACCCGAAGACGCTCATCGCGACCGTCGACGCACCCGAGTACCTCGCCACGCTGAACCCGGGCGACGCCGCTCTCGACGAGATATATAGGAAGATCGAATGTCCGGTGCTCGTCGTCCACGGCGAAAACGACAGGCTTGTCTCGCCGACGCGCGGCGTCGAGGTCGCGAAGCGGATCGAGGGGGCGGACCTCGTCGTCGTCGAGGGCGGCGGCCACGCGTTATGGGCGCGCCAGCCGGTGAAGATGAACCTGCTGCTGCGCGGCTTCGGCGATCGGGTATTCGGCTCGTCGACGTCGGCGCCGTCGATCGCCGCGGGCGGCAACGGGAGCTCGCATTGGCGGACGGCCCAATCGCGTCGCCGGCGCGCCTTGTATATCTCGTCGCCGATCGGCCTCGGCCACGCGCAGCGCGACCTCGCGATCGCGCGCGAGCTGCGCAGGCTTCATCCCGACCTCGAGATCGATTGGCTCGCGCAAGATCCGGTGACGCGCGTCCTAGAGGCCGAAGGAGAGCGCATCCATCCAGCGAGCCGGTTCCTGGCGAGCGAGAGCAAGCACATCGAAGTCGAGTCGGGCGAGCACGACTTGCACGCGTTCCAGGCGCTGCGGCGCATGGACGAGATCCTCGTCAACAACTTCATGGTGTTCCACGACATCGTCCGCGACGCGCCATACGACGTCTGGATCGGCGATGAGTCGTGGGAGCTCGACTACTACCTCCACGAGAATCCGGAAGAGAAGCGCGCGGCGTATGTGTGGATGACCGACTTCGTCGGCTGGATCCCGATGCCCGACGGCGGCGATCGCGAGCGCTTCCTCACGTCCGACTACAACGCCGAGATGATCGGTCAGATCGCGCGTTACCCGCGTCTGCGCGATCGTTCGATCTTCGTCGGCACCCCGGACGACATCGTACCAGAAGCGTTCGGTGCGGGTTTGCCCGTGATACGAGATTGGACCGAAAAGCACTACGAGTTCGCCGGTTACGTGACCGGTTTCGATCCATCGGCGTTAGGCGACCGGGCTGTGCTTCGAGCTGAGCTCGGGTACAAGCCTGACGAGACCGTGTGCATCGTGACGGTCGGCGGATCAGGCGTCGGCGGATCGCTCCTGCGCAAGGTCATCGCGTCGTTCCCGGCGGCGAAGCGTTTGATACCGTCGCTGCGGATGATCGCCGTCGCAGGGCCGCGCATCGATCCGGCCTCATTACCCGCTGCAGACGGGCTCGAGATCCGGCCCTACGTGCACAACTTGTATAGGCATCTGGCGGTCTGCGACATCGCGGTCGTCCAAGGCGGTTTGACTACCGGCATGGAGCTCGTCGCGAACAAGCGACCGTTCTTGTACTTCCCGTTGCGCCACCACTTCGAGCAGTGGTTTCACGTGCGACACCGGCTCGATCGCTACGGCGCTGGCCGTTGCATGGACTACGAGACGGCGACGCCCGACGTCATCGCGGGTGCGATCGCGAACGAACTGAAGCGCAAGATCGACTACCGTCCGGTCGAAACCGACGGCGCGGCTCGCGCGGCCGCCTCCATAGCGCAACTATTGTAGCGGTCGAGCTTTAGTGTGGGGTTTACGTACCTTCGCTACACGTTGCGAGCTTGCGTAGGGGCGTCTTCCCGTTGAGTGCTTTGTGCGGTCGTCGGGTGTTGTAGAAGGTCACGAAGTTGTGGATGATCGTCTCGCGCGCCTGCAAACTGGGCA
>DASQJC010000135.1:0-5895 GCA_035631255.1 Candidatus Eremiobacteraceae bacterium
CGCGCGGCAAGCACGAAATCGTCGCGCGTGCGAAAGATGCGGACGGCAACCAACAGCCGATCGACGGCGCGAAGCTCTGGAACTTCAAAGGCTACGGCTTCAACGCGCGGCACAAGATCGTAGTCGACGTCGCGTAGCTCACGGTAAGCGCACTTCATACGAGCCGAGCTTCGCTCGGCCTACTACATCGGCGACAACGGCGACTTCCAGACCACCGTAACGCTCGCAGGACGTTCGGCACCTGCCCGCCGGGACCGGTCGCACTTCGTCTAATCGCGTGCCTGCGGGATAATTTCCGCAAATGAAGGTCTTGCTCGGACCGCGTCAGGACCGCATCGAATCAACGCACGGCGATCGATTCGTCGATTTTCCGCGGCGGCTCGATGTGTCGATGTACGACGAAGCGGTCGAACGCTACGCACGCGCTGTCAAATCGCGTGCCGTCGCCGTCTATCACGGCGGCCGCGTCAGATTTCCCGGCCTCTCCGACATCGATCTGCTCGTCGTCGTCGACGACCGGCCGGTCTGGGATAACGAAGAATACTTCTCGCCGTTCGTCCGGCTACCGCGACGCTACCACGAGCTCTTCCACCACCGACCGCATTTCGTGCCGCGATCCTGCATCGGCACGCTCGCCTTCAGCACGTTCGCGTATAGATCGCGGGTCAAAACTAGTTTCGGAGCCGATGATGCTGGCTTCAGACGGCGTCTCGTCGTCGGCGAGGAGGTCGTACCGAAGCATTGGCCGCTTCCGAACGACTCGTGGTATTTGTGCAGCCTCTTCGAGACCGCAATCACTGCGCGGCTGCGCTTCGATCACTTCCGCTCGTCGATGCGATTGAGCGTGCGGCGTCTCGCTTCGATGGCGGCGACATTCCGCTTCCCGCTTCGCCAGCTCGACGAACTGAACGGCACGTCGTACGAGCGCTCGTACTCGGCGATCGTCGATCGGGCGCGTGCGGAGCTCATCGACGCTGACGGCGACTGGCACGCAGCCGCAGGCGTGCTCTATACGCTGTATGCGGCGACGCTTTCGGGATTCGAGCGATCGATCGCCGACCTCGCACATGCACGAGCGGATGAGCCGGCCGCGCATGCGGCGCGCGAAATTCTCGCCGGCCGTCGGACCATTGACGCGATCGAGCCTTCGTACTTCGCGGCGCGGCACAGCGCGATCAAGACCTACTTCGAATTGCTGCGGCGCACGAAGATCTCGGGTTTGACGATATTCGTCCGCGAGCCGTATCGGACCGAGGTGCGGCTCTATCGCCAGCCGCTGTGGGTCGGTAGGACGGCGACGGCGCTGCGAACGGCCATCGACAGGCTCTCGTAGCAGGCGCCCGGTGCCACGCGTGACGTAGTGGTCGCGCATCATGAACGGACAGACTCGGCTGCCGGCGATCTTCATCGGCCACGGCAGCCCGATGAACGCCATCGAGGACACGACATATAGCCGGGCATGGCGCGCGCTTGGCGCTTCGTTGCCGAAACCGCGCGCGATTCTATGCGTCTCCGCGCACTACTACCGGCGCGGCACCGCGGCGACCGCGAATGAGAGGCCGCCGACGATCCACGACTTCGGCAATTTCCCGCGCAAGCTTCACGAGATGCTCTACCCTGCGCCGGGCGATCCCGAGCTCGCGGCGGAAGCGGCGCAGCTGCTCGCGCCGACGCCGGTCGAACTCGACCAGCGCTGGGGACTCGACCACGGCTCGTGGTCGATCCTCACGCACATGTATCCGAACGCCGACGTTCCCGTCGTCGAGCTCTCGGTCGACGAGGACAAATCACCTGAAGAACATTTCGATCTCGGGGCCAAGCTCTTGCCGTTGCGGGATCGCGGCGTGCTCGTCATGGCGACCGGAAACGTCGTCCATAGCCTCGAGCGGTTCAACCCGCGGATGAACGGCGCGTACCACTGGGGCGAGCGCTTCGATTCGTACATCCGCACGTCGCTCGAGTCGAACGATCGCGCCGCACTCGTCGGTTACGAGCGTCATCCTGATGCCGCACTTGCTGCTCCGGACCGTGATCATTTCTTGCCGATCCTGTACATCGCGGCCGTCAGGCGTCCCGATGACACTCTGACGTGGATCGTCGACGGCGGGCTCGAATTGGGTGCGGTTTCGATGCGGGCGTTCCAAGTCGGCTGAGCCCGCAAGTGCCTATCCAGGGACGCATCCATTGACTTCCGGCAAACGTATTTAGGATATGAAGATGAAGAACTACGTCCTAGGATCAGCCGTTCTTGCCGCGCTCGTGGCGGTTGCGATGCATCTCAGTTCTGCATCGGGCGCTACACCGGCGCCCGCTCCGACAACCGCGCCGAAGGGTTCGGAGCAGCTCGTCCTTGCCGGTGGCTGCTTCTGGGGCATGGAGGCGGTGTTCGAGCAGCTCAAGGGTGTCTCGAGCGTCGTTGCCGGTTACTCCGGCGGTTCGGCCGATACCGCGCATTATGAAATGGTTAGCACGGGCGACACGGGCCACGCGGAATCGGTCCGCATCACGTTCGATCCGTCGCAGATCTCGCTCGACCAGCTCTTCGACGTGTTCTTCACGGTCGCGCACGACCCGACCGAGCTCGACCGGCAAGGTCCAGACGATGGAACGCAATATCGATCGGTCATCTTCTACGCCAACGACGCGCAGAAGAGCGCAGCAGAGGCGTATATCAAACATCTGGAAGCTGCGAAGACGTATAGCGCGCCGATCGTCACGCAAGTCGTTCAGTTCCAGGCGTTCTATCCGGCCGAGGGCTATCACCAGCACTTCGTGCAGAACCACCCGGACTACCCATACGTCGTCTTCAACGACCTGCCGAAACTGAAGCATCTCCGCGAGCAGTTCCCGCAGCTCGTCAAGCAGCAGTAATGTAGTATGCCGAGCGAAAGCTCGGCTGCCGACCTCCGGTCGGCCTACTACATTTGCAGCAAGGTGACCAGGCGCGTTCCGGCACATTCTTGCGGCCCATGATCAAGCACGGCCAATTCCCGGGCGAGATCGACGAGAAGGGCTGCTTCGTCCGCCAGGGCGATTCGTTTCGCGGCTGGGTGTACGCCGATCCGAAGATGCCATGTCACGCGAGCATCGGGCGGTACCATCTATACGTCTCGCTCGCATGTCCGTGGGCGCACCGCACGATCATCATCCGCAAGCTGAAGAAGCTCGAAGAAGTGATCCCTATGACGATCGTCGATCCGATCCGCGACGATCTCGGGTGGCGCTTCACGTTCGAACCAGATCCCGTCAACGGCTTCCGGTACCTAAGCGAAGCGTATAAAGCGACTGAACCCACGTACTCGAAACGCGTCACGGTACCGGTGCTCTGGGATAAGCAAGAACATCGGATCGTCAGCAATTCCGACGACGACATCATGCGGATATTCGAGACGGAGTTCGAAGCGTTCGCCGGCGATCACGTCGATTTCTATCCCGAGCCGTTACGAGCCGAGATCGACGAGCTGAACGAGCGGGTATTCCAAACCGTGAACGATGGCGTCTACCGTGCCGGGTTTGCGACGCGTCAGCACGCGTACGAAGCCGCTGCGACGCGGCTCTTCGAAACGCTCGACGAGCTCGAGGAGCGTCTTGCGACACGCCGCTACCTTTTCGGTTCGAAGCCGGTCGAAACAGACTGGCGCTTATTCGTGACGCTCGTACGATTCGATGCGGTCTACCACGGCCATTTCAAGTGCAACATCCGCAAGATCTCCGAATATCCGAACCTCTTCGGATACTTGCGCGACCTCTACCAGGTCGACGGAATCGCGTCAACCGTCAACTTCGACCACATCAAACGCCACTATTACATCACCCACGACGACATCAACCCGACCATGATCGTGCCGATCGGCCCGGCCCAGGATTTGACCGCGCCGCACGGCCGCGAGCGGCTCACGCAGTAGGCCGAGCGAAGCTCGGCTTGCCGGGTGACCTCTAGAGCACTCGGCTTAGCTGCGGGACAGCAACAAAACATGTAACAAAGCCGTTGTGATGCAAGTCACACCCGTGCCGGAGGCACGTTCAGCACACGGACGGATGCTGATCTTGGGGAGGCCAGCGATGCGGTCGGATCTCGGAGTCAAGGGCACGCGCGGTTTTTCGCTCGTCGAGTTGGTCATTGTCGTCGCGATCATCGCGATCTTAGCGGTGATCCTGCTCGTCTTGTTCGCGCACGAACGCGACAACGCGAACGTCGCCTCGTGCGAGCAGAACGAGCGCAACATCGCCTTCGCGCTCGACTCGTACTCGATCGACCACTTCGGGCAATATCCGAACTACCAGGGCGACGTCAACGTCGCGATGTTCGGCGGCGAAGGCAATCCGTATTTCACGAAAGACGGCCTCGTCGACCCTGCGAGCGGACTGCCGTACGAGTACACGAACGGCCCCGGCTCGTGCCAAGACCCGAACACGGAATATCAGATCATCGACCAGGGCGGCCATTCGTCGACATCGCTTCTCGCTCTGCTCGCGAACGACGACGGGGAAGATTCGATCGCGTTTTGCTCGACGCGCGGCCTGTACGCGATGCAGTCGGGAGCTCAGACGGGCGGCTCGGCCAACAAGCCAGGCCAGAACCAATCGAACTACTAACGGTCGAAAAAATGGGCCCGTCGCATTGCAGGCCCCGACGGTTCCACCAATAAACTAACCGCCAGTCCCAACGGCGCTAGTATTGGTGTTTGTCGCACTCTCATGCCCGACGCGTTCCAAAAACCGCTGAAGTATCTTGCCATCGCGAATGCGATCCGCGGACGCATCGCTGATGGGACATACCGCCCCGGTCAGCAACTCCCGGCGTCAGCCGCGCTTGCAAAAGAGCACGGCGTCGCCCTCATGACCGTCCGCCAAGCGCTCGGCATCCTCCAACTCGAGGGGGCCATCGAAGCGCGCCACGGAGCGGGTACCTTCGTCGCCGACGGCAGCCCGAAGGCTCACGTGCGCCGCACCCGGCGAGTGCTGTTCACCGAAGACGATCGCGCGCTGTCCGACATCGTCGCGCGCGCATTGCGCGACGCCGGCTATTCGGTCGACGTCGCCGTGAACGGCGGCGAAGCGCTCATTCAGCTCGAATCGGTCGAGGGCTACGACGCGATCGTGCTCGACTTGAAGCTGCCCGACACCGACGGCATCGAGATCGTCGAATACATCAAAGCGAATCGGCCGGCGGTGCATGTCATCGTCGCGAGCGGTTTCGTCGACGCAGAAGAAGTGCTTCACGCGGCCGAACGTTGGCCGCTCATGCTGCTGCGCAAGCCGTACAGCGCCGACGATCTCATCAATCGTCTCAATTCGCTCGTCCGCCCGGAGCTGCGCGCGACGCACTCGCCGGCGTGACCGAATAGATCCACTCTACAAGCCTGTAGCGGTCGAGCTTTAGCTCGACTGAACCGGACCATGTGGTATGCCGGGCGAAGCTCGGCCTAGAGCAGAAAGGTCATCACCAACTTGAAGATCGTCGTCGCCGTCAAACAAGTCCCCGACACGAACGCGGAGAAGACGTTCGATGCCGCGACAAAGCGTCTGAATCGGACGTCGATCGAGAACGTCCTCAACCCGTTTGACGAGTACGCCATCGAAGAAGCGCTTCGGCTCAAAGAAAAAGTCGGATCGGACACGACCGTCACGATCGTCACCATGGCGCCCGAAAGCGGCCGCGAGGTCGTCCGCAAGGCGCTCGCCATGGGCGCGGACGATGCGGCGCTCCTTTCGAGCGATACGCTCGGCGGCAGTGACACGATGGCGACGGCATACGCGCTCGCCGCGGCCATCAAGCATGTCGGCTTCGATCTCGTCATGACGGGGACGCAGAGCACCGACGCGATCAATAGCGTGGTCCCGGCGGCGATCGCCGAGATCCTCGGCATTCCGTGTCTGACCTAAGCGCGCAGC
>DASQJC010000136.1:0-4854 GCA_035631255.1 Candidatus Eremiobacteraceae bacterium
TGCGTCCGTCTGATGTATCGGTCACGAGGCGCAGCGCGCCCAACGCGAACATCGCGAATGGGATGTCGACGTAGAACGACGGTGCGAGCCAGACCCAAAGCGCGGAGCAAGAGACGAGCGCCATGGCGATGCGTCCGGTGCCGGCGGCGACGTCTTCCGCCCACTCGCCGCACAGCAAGACGAGCACGATGCCGGCTCCAAGCGTCGCAAATGCAGCACCCGCGCTCCCACCGATGACGTACGCAGGGAGCGCCGCAGCTTCGCCGAGCAACACGAAATTCGTCTGCAACATCGAGGAGTCGGCTGCAAACGTGTGAGCCTCGAGCGCCCGGGCAAGGATCGGCAAGTGATATGCGAGCGGGTCCCACCAGATCGCCGGCAGCGCTGCGGCGACGACGCCGGTCAAGACAGCACAGGCGATCACACCGATCGCCGCCTTGTCGAGCGATGACATCTTGCGCAGCGCGTCGATCGCACCGCTCGGAATCGAAATCGGGAACCGTCGATCGGTCACCCATCGCCCGAAGAATCGAATCGCGATGAGCGTGACGACGAACCATCCGGCGATCGCATGGAGCGCCCCGAGGAAACCGACGGCCGTTCCGACGAGGGCGTAGCCGACGGCCGCGGACTCACGCGAGCGAGCCCGTTCTTCGAGTCCGATGATGCTGAACGCCAACGCGCCGAGGTCCAACGCCGACCACCAGACGATCGCGCCGCCCGCTGCACCAAGCAGCAGCCGCTCCCAAAACGGCGCGGCGTCGAGCCAATTCACGATGCGAGCGCCTCGCGTAGCGCGGCCAGGCGATTCGGATCGATGACGTTGCTCGGTCGCGCGCGCATGCGCAGACGAGCTCGCTCGACGCCGCGAAGCATTCCGCGAAACGGTGCGGCGGCGGTGCAAGCGCGCCAACACGCGAGGAGCAGCTCGCCCGCGATCCGAGGACCGTACTCGTCACGCATGGCGAGCGCCGCATCGTGCGCCACGCTATCGTCGCCTCGAACGAGCCCTTTGACGCAGATCTCGACAAGTTTCCAGCGGAGTTGTCGCCGGACGCGCGCGACAAGGCGGCTGCGCGCGGCAGGTTCGATCCGCTCATCGACAGCCAGCTTGTCGCAGATGCGCCCGAATCCGACAGCGACGGCCGCAGTCTCCCCAACGGCGTGCGCGCCTGCGTGCCGGACGTACGCTCCGCACGCCCGCTTTGACACGACGATCGGGGCGCACGCCGCGAGATGCAATTCGAAATCGAGATCAGACGGCGCACCGACCTCGAGATCGAGAAGACCGATGCGATCGATCGCTTCGCGCTTGAACAGCGCGGTCGTCCACGTAGGGTGGCGATTGTCGAGCATCGCGAACGCGCCGCTCGGCGGTTCGAACACACCGGCCCGGCTCCAGAGCGCGAGAGGTTCGTAGAGCGGCGCTCCGCGCTCGTCGACTTCGACCGTCGATGCGGCGGACATGAGCGCGCCGGGCTCCTGCGCGAACCCGGCGATCGCAGTCTCGAAGAAGTCCGGCAAGAGAACGTCGTCGTCCGACAGGAACGAGAAATACGGCGTCTCGACGCGCGTCATCCCGAAAAGGAAGTTCGCCGCGCCGCCGACGTTCGAGTCATGCCGGAAATACGTGATGCGTGGATCCCCCGCAGCGACTTCGCGCACGACGTCTTCCGTGTCGTCACCAGACGCGTTATCGTAGATGCAGAGCCTGAAGTCGCCGTACGTCTGGCGCAGCACGCTCTTGAGCGCGCGCTTCAGAAGCTGCGGCCGTTTGTAGGTCGGCACGATCGTCGTGATGGTCTCGCTCACGCAGCGAAGCTCCGCACCGCGTCGATCACTCGCTCGACGAAGTCGGGCCTCATGTTCGAGTGCAAAGGCAGCGTCGTCACCTCCGCGACGACGCGGTCGGTGACACGCATGTCCCCGCGCCGCGCGTCAGCGAAATATGCGTGACGATGAACTGGAACGAAATGGATCCCGCAGTCGATCGCGCGCTCGTGCATGTGCTCGATAAAGCGGTCGCGCTTCCCGCCGGTGACGCGCAGGCTGTAGATGAACGGTGAGACATCCGAAAAGTCCGTCCGTGGCACGATCGCGAACGGCAGATCGGCGAATGCGGAGTTATATGCTTGGCAGACCTTGCGCCGCGATTCGATGAACTCGCCGGCCCTCTTCAGCTGCGAGATGCCGACGCTCGCCATGATATTCGTGAGGTGATATCGGAATCCGGGGCTGACGACGTCGTAGTCCCACGCGCGGCGGTTCTTGTAGCGTTCCGCCGTATCTTTGTCGACACCGAGAAGGCGAAGTCGATGAAGCGCGGTGAGCTCGTCCGGACGGCTGCCGACGACACAGCCGCCGTCGATCGACGTCACGATCTTCACCGGGTCGAAGCTGAACACCGCGATGTCACCGTCGCTCCCGATCGTCTTGCCGCCGATCGTCGAGCCGAACGCGTGGCAGGCGTCTTCAACGACGCGCAGCCCGTGCGCCGCGGCAAGCGCGTAGACGCCGGTGCGGTCGCATGGAATGCCGGCGAAATGGAGCGGGATCACCGCCTTCGTCTTCTTCGTGATGAGCTTCGAGGCCGCATCGACGTCGATCCCGAGGTCGGATTCTCGGACGTCGCACATGACGGCGTCTGCTCCGCACATCCTGATCGCTTGATGATCCGCGACGTAGTTGAACGACGGCGTTATGACCTCGTCGCCCGGTCCGACGCCGGCGGCGAGCAGTGCGATGTGTATCGCCGACGTGCCCGTGTTCGTCGCGACGACGTGGCGCTTGCCGGCTCCCAAGAAACCGTGGATGCGCTCTTCGAACTCTTTCGTACCCGCGCCCATGCCGAGCCAGCCGACATCGAACGCGTCCTTCACGTGCGCGAGCGTATCGGGACCGATGTGCGGTGCGAAGACCGGGATGCGTTCGATGGTCTTAATCCTTCACGCAGCGCAGGTAGCCGGATGGCGCGACCGTGATGAGCAGCTTGTTCTCCATCTCGTCGTCGACGGCAAAACGATCGGTGCGCGCGAGGAACTCGCGCACTGCCACGAGCGGGTTGTCGCCGCGGCCCCAAGGCCGGTCGGGGAACGCGTCTTCCTCCATGTGCTCGACGACCGTGTCCATCACGACGAGGTAACTCCCTCGCGTGACGAGCGGCGAGTATGCCTCGAGCTCGGCGAGCACGTGCGATCGCGTGTGATTCGAGTCGAGCACGACCATGACCGCACCGGGCTGGACGCGCGGGCGAACCTGCTCGATGACGGCGGCGTCGACGGATGAGCCCTCGATCAGATCGATGCGCTTGGCGAGCGGGTGTTCCTCGATCGCCTTGCGATTGTGCGGCCTGATATCGACGTCGACGGCGACGACGCGGCCATCGTCGCCGAGGAGCTCGAGCAGCGATGCGAACAGGACGGTCGACCCGCCGTGTGCGATGCCCGTTTCGACGATCGTCCGAGGTCTGACGCGCCACACGATCTCCTGCAGCGCGATGATGTCCTGCGGGTACTGGATGATCGGCCGTCCGAGCCACGTGAAGTTGTACGAATATCTGTACGGCGCAGTCACGTCGAAGAAGCTGCGAGCGGCATCGGTCACCGCGGCATCCGCCTTCATCCGCCTGGCGAGATCAGAATCGTACGGTTCTCGATCGCTCATCGGCGGACTCGCTTCGCGAGGTTGGTCTTTCTCGAGGGCCGGGCCGGAACGCCGACGGCGACGGTGCCCGTCTTGACGTCTTTCGTGACGACCGCCCCCGCGCCGACGACTGCATCGTCACCGATGACGATGCGCGGCAAGACGACAGCGCCGCTGCCGACGAACACTCGCTCGCCGAGCTCGACGCAACCGCAGAGCACTGCACCAGGGCCGACGTGCGAGCCTCGGCCGATGATGCATTCGTGGTCGACGCTCGCCGACGTATTGATGATCGCATCGGCGCCGATCATCGATTTCGCGCCTACGACCGCACCTGCCAATACTTGACAGCCGGATTCCAGCGTCGCGGTCCGAGAGACGATCGCGGATGGGTGCACGAGGGTCGCGGGTGTAAGGCCCGCGCTGACAAGACGCTTCGCTATCGCGATCCGATCGTCTCCGCGATCGCCGCCGATCGCCACCGCGTACGCCACACCTTTCGTCCTGTGGCTCTTCGCCCAGGTCGAAAATCCCCGCGCCCCATGGATGATCGGAACGCCGTCGAGCGGTGACCTCGTACGAACGTCGTTGTCGAAGAATACCACCGGAACAAAGCCGGCGTCGTCGAGGAAGTCGAGAAGGACGAGCGCGTGACCTCGCGCGCCCCATATCGCGATCGGCTGTTTCGTCCGCGTTCGAGCGGTCACGTCAGTCGATGACCTCCAAGCTCGGTATCGCCACCAAGAATTTGGCGCCCCAATCGCGCACGCCGGACATCTGGCTGATCACCTCGTCCTTGATGTTCCAAGGCAGGATCAACACGTAGTCGGGCTTGCGCTCGAGGATCTTCTCGGGCGCTTCTATCGGCACGCGGACGCCGGGTATCATCCGTCCTTGCTTGTGCGGGCTTCTGTCGACGGTGTACTCCAAGAGATCGCGCCCGACGCCGCAATAATTGAGCAGCGTCGTCGCCTTTGCGGGCGCGCCGTAGCCGGCCACCTTTTTCCCCTCGCGCCATGCGTTTTTCAAGAATGCGTTAAGATCGCTTTTCGTCGTACCAGCGCGGCGCCGCAAGTCCGCATAGGCGCTCAACTGCTCGAGCCCGGCTCGTTGTTCCTCGGCGAGCACCGCTGCGACGCTCGGTGCTTGCTCGCGGCGATCGTCTGCGTGCGTGACCCAAAGGCGCAAGCTTCCGCCGTGCGTGGGCAGCAC
>DASQJC010000137.1:0-13460 GCA_035631255.1 Candidatus Eremiobacteraceae bacterium
GGCGGCGCACGCATCGACGCGGACGTCGCGCGCAGGCTCGCCGATCACTTCCATGTGCCGGTCGATCTTTTTGTGGCGGACGACGAGTCGAAGAAGCGGACGGTCCGTGGTCGAGCGCGTTCGAAAGGAAGCCCGTCGTGAATGCAACTGAAGCCCGAAAACGTCGCACGGGCAGCACATTGTACGAACGGGTCAGGGAAGACAAGGGCCGGGCGGCGCGCATCGACCGGCTCGTCGCCGAGTGCGCGCGCGAGTACGCGCTCCAGGAGCGGGCTGACGCGACCGAGCGACGTCGATCGCGCGGCAAGACCGCTCGCCGAGCTGGCGACGCCAAGGCGCCCCTGACGAGGGACTCGAGCGAGACGGTGATCGAGCGCGCGCGTCGCGATCGCGCGTTCGCCGCCGCGCTGTTCGACGAGGCGCTCGCCCGATTCTTCGGCGGCGAGGCGCTCGTCGCGCGGGTGCTCCTGCGCGACCTCGTGGATGCGCGCGTCGGCTTCGAGAAGCTGGCGCCGCTGACGGGCGTGCCCGCGAAACGTCTTCGCCGAATGCTCTCGTCCGGCGGCAACCCGCGCATGGACGATTTCTCAAACGTCGTCGCGACGCTCCGCCAGCGGCTCGGCGGGGAGCGACGACTTCGTGCGGCGCCGGCGGCTCGCCTCAAGCGCATCCGCAAGAGCATCGCCGCCGCAATCGCCTCGGCCGATCGCGGCGAGGCGAAACCGCTCGACATCAAGGCCGTCGTCGACGAGATCATGGCGCGGCGCGCCGCGATGCGCGGCGGCAAACGACGGCCGCGCTGAAGCTTCTCTGGGCGCCTGAGGCGCTCGCCGACCTCGTCGAGATCGGCACGTACATCGGCGAAGATTCGCGCGCCGCCGCCGAGCGGCTCGTGCAGAGGATCTGGGCCGCAGGCTAACGGTTGCGCGTCTTTCCCGGCAGCGGCGTGGAGCGCCTCGATCTCGGGCCTGGCGTGCGCACTATTGTGAAACGACCGTACCTCATCGTCTACCAGAAAGCCGACGGGCTCGTGCGAATATTGAGGGTCTTACACGGGGCCCAGGACATCGACGCAATCATCCCTTAGTGGCGCTCGGCCCGGCCGCTTCTAACCGGTCGATTGCGTGAGCTAAATCAGACTTTCTCTAAGGAAGAAAAAGGTCGAAGCGCGCCCTTTGCGCCCGGCCGCGAGCCCTCGCTGACGCAACTTAGGCCACGCCGTCGTGATGGACGTCGCCGCGCTTCGGCGCGTTTTCCCAGGAGTCGGCGACGATGCCCCACACTCCCGGCGACCTGCGTATCGTGTGGCCTTTGGCGAGGAGCCGCCGCTTCTCGCCTTCGGTGAAGACGCATGGACCGTGACCCGCATCGAATTTCGACGGCTCCATTCTAAAGGCCCCGTCCTTGATACGAAAGCGCGGGTTCACGTGCTCGCGCACAGCGTCGGCGAACCAGTTCGCGCATTTGGTCATGTGGACGAGCCCAAGTTCGAGTGTCGCGTCCCAGTCTTCCAGTATGCGTCTGAACTCGTGATAGCCGTCGGCGTTCGATCCGCTGAGCAACTGCGTTTGCGAAGGGCACACGAGATACTCGAAATCGACGGTCTTGCTTCCCGGTCGAGGGTCGTAGCCGGAGTACTGGCAGTACGTCGAGTGGAACTCGACGACCGCGTCGAGCAGCATCTTCGAGGAGATTTCGAGCGACCTTGCGTCGTGCGGCCAAAGGATCCCGTGCACGGCGGGCCGCGCCTCGATGCGAAACTCCTTGAGCGACCATGAGGGCCAGCGATACGGGTTCGGACCGAGCACCTGCGCGGTCCACTCGTCCCAACGATCGAGCGAGAGCCTGTCCACGACGAGGTCGACGGCGTCGGCGAGAATTTCGCCTTTGATCGCGCGCCGCTCGTCGTCGACGGTTAGTTTGTCCGCGCACCACTGCTCGTGGTCGTTTCTTATGCTATGAAGTTTCGCCACGGTGAAGTGTTCCGGCGCGGCATCGACGTCGGCGTGACATGTTCCGCAGAGCAAGATAAGGTTGGCGTAGCCGTCGCGCTCCTCGGCGGTCAACATCGCGTCGTATCGCGGGCCGCCAGGGCTCCGCGCCGTGACGTGCGCCAGAAAGCCCGTCAGCTTCGGATCGCCGCCTATGTTGGCGACGACGTCGCGCCGACATTTGCTGCAAAGCGCTCGCGCGCGGTTCCAGACAAGTTTGCTCGTTCTCTCGGACACCGCCATGCTCTCCACTTCGCCGCATTCGCACGCGGCCCCGTTACGCATGAGGCTGCCGCGAGAGCATCGAATCGACGCAACGGACTGCCCATATCGGACCGAGGACGAACAAATTGACGGAGAAGGAAATCGTCGACGCGAGTGTCGCCTTGATTCGGGACCACGTTTCAGCAATTCGGGACTCGATCGAGTCGATCGGCAAGAAGTTCTCGCTCGCGGGCTCGCCCGCGTCCAGGAAGGACGTGGCGCTGGCGCGTTGGCACGCCTACCTCGGCGTTATGGCTGTCGGCGCCGCCGAAGGCGTGGCTGACCTGGCTCCTGCTCGTCGGACGAGACCGGTGATAGTGCTCAACCGCTGCATCTACGAATACGTCTTGACGGCCAAGTATTTCGACAGCCACAGGAAAGACGCGTTCGATCAGTTCGCGTCGATCGGCGCGCGGAAATTCGCGCTCGTGTCGCGGCTCGACAACCCGTCGCCGCAGCTGAATCTTCTGTTTGTCAACGAGTACTTGGAGTGGAAGAGGACGAGCGGCAGTCGCGACGAGTACTCCGGGAACAAACAAGTGGCCACGATGCACGTCGCCATGGCGAAAGCGGGCGACGTCAAGACGGACAAAAAGGGAAATAAGTACACGAGCGCCTTCGAGAGCGTTTACGGCGTGCCGTCGCTGTACGTGCACGCCGATCCGATTCTCATGCGCGATGTCTTCGTCGCGATGGACGACGACCACGACTGGCGCATAAAGGCGGAAGAGCACTTGCTCGGCATCTTCGGCCAGCTCGGGTTGACGCCCGTGTATCTCTTGGACTTCCTGTCGCTGATTGCCCAGAGATACGAGCTTGACCGCAGCGCCTTCGCGCCACTCATTGCTCGCGGCCGCGCGATAGCAGTTCAAATCGTCGGCATGGGCCTAAGTTAGACTTTGCGTCACGCGAAGCGGCCGCACGATAGCGTCTGCAGTTGTGGGTCCGAACCGGGAGCACGCGAATGACCAGTATATCTTCCACGCACTCGGCGACCTGTTTCATGTCGCTCAAGATAACCCGGGATCAGTGGTCCAAGGTCTTTCGACTCTTACCGATGATTTCAAGCCGCCGCTTCCAAAGTTCAGGACTGTCCAATTTCACGTTTTCGCACTCCGGCGTGTGCGTGCACGTGAGTTTCAACGGCACAATTGTCCGGATGCGCTGCGCAGGCCCGGCGCACGGTTCATGCTTTACCGTTTACGGCGTCTTTATGAAACTGATTTCGGGCGCGCTCGCGGCGACAGGCCCTCCGCCTGCGCGGCTACGCGCTCGTGGCCGGCGGCCTTAGTCGCGATGAAGAACGAGCCGTCGGGGCGGACGACGAATCTCCCGTCCTGCACATACCGCCAGTATTTCTCGAACGGCAAACCGCTGACTATCGAGTACCCCAGGAGCTGCGCGAGTTTCGCGCACGTTTCCCGATCCCGATTCCTTTGGGCGCTCTTGCGCGACTTGACGTTACGCGTGGGCATCTCCAAGCTCCTGACAACGAGGGCGGACGTAGATAAACCTACGACGCGAACCGTCAAGAATCCGGTGTGGATCGTCACGCTGACGCCTCGACGTAAGGTCCTGGCGAATAGGACACCACTTTAAGTCTCGTCCAGGCAATAAATCTGTCGAAGCAGAGCCGCGCCCGGCGCCTTGCCGCAGGCCTCGAGGTTCCTAGCCGCGAGCGCGAGCATCTCGTCGAGCAGCCCGTACGGACCGACATCGGCCGGCATCCGCCCGGCGACCTCGCGAATAGCTTTTATCGTGGCGAGCCGTTCGACGCCGCCAGCGGCCTCCGATCGCGCTCCAACCTCGTGCCTCTCGTCACTTCGGATCTCGTGCGGGGTCGAATGCAGCAGGTTCTTCGCGATTCGCGCGGTGCGCTCGCTCTTGTCCATGACATCCTCCTTTTCGGCTGAGCCAAAAACACGATAGCACACCGACCCGATGCGGCGAAAACGGCGTGCGGGGCGCATTCCGTTTCCAGGGCGGGCGGGGCTGCGCGAGGTCGCGCCCGGCATTTATTGGGAAAGTCGATCGAGAGCCGCGGTAGGCCGGGTATTTATTGGGAAAAGGTCATTTATTGGTGCGCCCTCATACCGAGTCGCGCCACGGAATCAACCCGTAGGACCGAAAAATGAAAGGCCAGCAGCGGCAATAGTCGGTGCTTCGTCCGCGTCTCCACCGAAAACGACCGTCCTGGGTGGAAACCCTCGGCGGCTCGTCCCAACCGCTCCTAATTTAAGTGCAAAGCCCGAGGCGGAGCATCTCGTCGGCGGCTTGCACCGTTTTCGCGTTCGCTTCGTACGCGCGCTGAGCGGCGAGTATCGACATCATCTCATCGACGACGCTCACGTTCGCCCGCTCGAGAGATCGCTGTTCGAGGCGGCCGAAACCGCCGATGCCTGGTCGCCCGGCGCGATCCTTGCCGGCCGACGCCGTCGCGTAGAACATCCCGTCGTCAAGCCGAAGCGCGTCGACTTCGTCGAATGTGTGCAAATGCACGTAGCCCGCGCGAACCGGAGCGGTCTTGCCGGCGACATGCGCGACGACCGCACCGTCCGCCGACACGTCCATTCGCGTCGTCCCTGATGGAAGGCAGATGCCGTCGAGCATCGCGCCGTTCGGAAGCGCAAGCCGGCCGCGTGCGTCGGGCGTGAAATTGCCGGCTCTCGTATAGGCAGTGCGACCGTCGCGCATCTTGACGCGGAAAAATCCGTCGCCATCGATCGCGAGATCGTGCTCGTCGCCGGTCGACTCGAGGCGCCCTGGGATGAAGAGCGTGCGCGAGGAGGCCGAGGCCGTGCCGAGCTTGACGCCATCGGCGCCGACGAGTTCGGCGAACTCCGGTCGAGCTGCGCGGAACCCGGGCGTATCGATGTTGGCGAGATTCGATGAGATCGTGTCGAGCGCGGTCTGCTGCGCGGCCATGCCGGCTGCGCCGTCAACGAGCGCGCGGTTCACGACCGGACCGCCGGCACGTCCGTCACGGCGCGCCGCAACGTTTCGTCCGCGCGTTGGGCCGCCTTCTGGTCGGCTTCGTATGCTCGCTGCGCCGAGACGAGCGCGGTCATCTCGGCGATCGGATCTACGGTCGATTCCTCGAGGTAGCCGATGTGGACGGTCGTCGACGATGCCTTGAGCGGCAACCCACCAGTCGACGTGTATGGGCCATCTTCGGCGATTCGAGATTGTGGAAGCTCGACCAGGCGCAGGGTGTCGACCACACGTCCGTCTGCGAGTATCCGGCCGTTCGGTTCGAGATGCGCACCGTGCGGAAAGCGCACCGGCCCGAGCGCGCCGAGCAGCTTGTTGCCGTGGATGTCGGCGAGACTTCCATCGTCGGTCTTCGCGAGGCGGCCGTCACGCGAGTAACTGATGCCGTTCGGCGTCGCAAGCGCGAAATAGCCTGGACCGACCAAAGCGAGATCCGTCGAAACACCGGTCCTGCGCAGTGCGCCCTGTCGAGGGGCCTTTTCGATGGCCGAGCCGAGCGAAGCGCCAAAATTGCCATTTGAGCTGCGCTCGCGATAGCCGATCGTCGACGCGTTCGCGAGATCTTGAGCGATGACGTCGAGCCGATCGGCCTGGAGACGCATTCCGGCCGCCGCGCTCGTAAGGGCATCCGGCGTGTCCATTCGAAACGTGTTCCTTCCATATGTATAGGATGTATAGGTGGACGCGAGATCGGTCGTCGCGTTTGAATATGGCAAAGAATAGGCAGGGTGCGCGGCCGAGATGGCGGCGCAGATGTTGCCAAGTTGTGAACGGGGAACAAGATGAGCTTGCAGCGATCTGATGCGTTTTGGGTCGACGCCCAATCGTACGAGGCCTACATCGGCCGATGGAGTCGTGTCGCCGCGGCTATGTTCGTCGACTGGCTAGGCGTTCGACCGGGATCTACGTGGTTGGAGATCGGCAGTGGAACGGGTGCGCTCACGCAAGCGATTCTCAAACGTGCCGAACCCGCGCGCATCACAGCCGTCGACCGTTCGAGCGCTTTCCTCGCTTATGCGCAGGCGAACATCGCCGACCGTCGCGTCGATTTCGAACAAGCGGACGCGTCGAGTCTCTCGATGCACGATGACGCTTTTGATGCGGTCGTGTCCGGACTGACGCTCAACGCCTTTGCGGACCAATCCAAGGGGTTCGCGGAATTCGTACGCGTCGCAAAGCCGGGCGGCATCGTCGCCACGTACCTATGGGATTTCGACGGCGAGATGCAAGTGTTGCGCTATTTCTGGGAAGCGGCGAAGTCGATCGATCCCGGCGCCGAGGCCGCGTCCGACGACGATCCGGCCTTCGAGATTTGCAAACCTGATCGCCTCGAAGCCGCGTTCAAATCCGCAGATCTGAGTGATGTTGAGGTGAGAGCGCTCGATGCGCCCGCGCATTTCCGCGATTTCGACGACTACTGGGCGCCACTCCAGCGTGGACACGCACCTTCGCAGGAGCTCGTCGCGTCGCTCTCCGACGAAATGAGATCGCGTTTGCGCGATCGACTTCTGGCGACGCTGCCGATCGCGGCGGACGGCTCGATCGATCTCATCGCACGTGCCTGGGCAGCCAAAGGTAAAAAGTCTCTATAGTGGTCGGGCATTGGCTCGACCCTCAATGCGAATAACTCTAGCCGCAGTTGCTGCTGCCCGCGCGACGAGGTTCCTTGATTGCTTCGAGCACGAGGGGATTCTTCACAACGCCTGCGGCTATCAAGTCATCTCTGCTAACGAAGGCCGCCACCGCAGCCATCGCGTGGACATCGATCAGGTTGAAGAACGTGATTCCACCTGGACAAACGAGCGGCTGAGGTCTGCCGCGGAGGTCCTTGTTCCGAAAGGACGACACGAGGTGATCCTCCGCAGCATCTGGATATCTGTGTAGACTGGCCGCGATCAGATCATCCAGTCGTTTGGCGTGGGTCACATCGGTTCGAAAAATGTCATTGAATCCGAGAACCTTCCCATCTGACATATCGATGTTTACAGTCCACCAGTAGTCGGTCGGGTGCGCACTCGGGTATACGGCTTCAACTCCATCCCCCACGAAGCTGAATAGAGACTCCCCACCCGAACCGATACGATACCACTCGCTAACGTCGTACGATGCATGTAAAGCTGCCGAACCGAACTTGTCCTTCCTCATACTCACCGTAAGTGAGACCATCCGTTTCTCGCAGTCTGTCATCGACGGATGATCCACGGTCGAGCCGAACGCGTCGAAGTACGACGCGTACGAATAATCTCGCTCAGGCAGTTCGACAAATGCGTGGTAGAGACGTCGATTGATCAAGGATTGGAGGGAGGTATCCGCCAGACCCGAGAGCTGCGGATAGTTGATGTCTATAGAGCACCAACCGTGAGGTGACGACTCGACGTAGTGCGCCGAGCTGAAGACGGGTAGCGCAGTTGCCAGAAGGAAAAGAGACGCGACGATCATCGCCACGCCCAATGGTTTGACGGAAGAAGCGGCATCCATTTGGCGGGCCGCGGCGGTCGAGCTGAAGCTCGACCGCTACAAGCCGAGCTTCGCTCGACCTACTACAAGCCGAGCTTCGCTCGGCCTACTACACGCCGAGCATCGCTCGGCCTACTACATCAAGAGGCTGCGGCCGGTCATTTCGGCCGGTTGGGGGAGATCCATGAGCTTGCAGATCGTCGGAGCGACGTCGCAGAGCTTGCCGGGGCTCGCGAGCTTGCCGTTCGCGGAGCTCGACACGAGGATGAGCGGCACGTCGTTGATGGTGTGAGCGGTCAGCTCGCCGCCCGTCTTGAGGTCAATTTTTTCCTCGGCGTTGCCGTGATCGGCCGTGATGAGCAAGGTAGCCCCGGTCTCGAGCGCCGCATCGACGACCTTCCCGAGGCATTGGTCGACGACGTCGAGCGCCTTGATGATCGGATCCCACTTGCCTGTGTGTCCGACCATGTCAGGATTCGCGTAATTCATGACGATGAGCGCATACTTCCGGGAGCGGATCGCTTCGAGGGCCTTCTCGGTGATTTCCGGCGCGCGCATCTGCGGCAGATGATCGTACGTGCCGACGTCGCGTGCAGACGGAACGAGGATTCGATCCTCGAGAGCGAACGGCTGCTCGCGCCCACCGGAAAAGAAGTACGTGACGTGCGCGTACTTCTCGGTTTCGGCAAGGCGAAGCTGCGGCTGCGAAGCCGTTGCGACGACTTCGCCGATCGTCCACTGCTCGAAGATCTTGCCGAACATCACCGGGTTCTCGAATGTCGCGTCGTACAGCGTCATGATCGCGAAGAGAAAATCGTCGAACTTCTTGACCGGGAACTCGTTGAACGACGCGTCGGAAAATGCACGCGTCAGCTGGCGTGCGCGATCAGGCCGGAAATTGAAGAAGAGGCACGCATCGCCGTCCAGGACTATAGGATCGATGTCGCCGATGATGGTCGGCTTGACGAACTCATCATCCTCGCCCGCGGAATACGCCATCTCGAGTCCGGCGATCGCGGTATCGGCGTTCAACGCCTTGGCGTTGACGAGCGCTTCGTAGGCGAGCCGCGTCCGCTCCCACCGCTTGTCGCGATCCATCGCGTAGTAGCGGCCGGAGATCATCGAAATCGAGGCGTGGCCGTGCTCGGCGAGCTTGCGCTCCAGACGTTCCAAGTATGGACCGGCGCTGCGAGGCGGAACGTCGCGACCGTCGAGGAAGGCGGCGACTTTCACCGGCACGCCGGCCGCTTTTGCCGCATCGATGAGCGCGTCGAGATGCTCGAACGAAGAGTGTACGCCGCCGTCCGACACGAGCCCGAGCAGATGCAGCGTGCCGCCCGTCCGCTTCACGTGCGCGAAGCACTGCTGCAGCGTCGGGTTCGTCGCGAACGTCCCTTCCTTTATAGCATGATCGATCCGCGTGACGCTTTGCAGCACGATACGCCCTGCGCCGAGATTGAGGTGGCCGACTTCGCTGTTGCCCTGCTGTCCGTGCGGCAACCCGACGGCCTCTTGCGCCGCGCCTAACACCGCGTGCGGGTACTTCTCCCAGAGCGCGCGATAACGTGGCATGTCCGCCTGCGCGATCGCATTGCCGCGTTTCTCGTCCGATAGACCGAAGCCGTCGAGGATGCACAGGACGACGGGCGTCGACGCGTCGCTCACTCGCGCATCTCCGACCCGTTCGCCACTAGCGTGAGGAAATTCGCCGGGTCGAGGCTCGCCGAGCCGATGAGACCGCCGTCGATGTTCGGCTGCGCGCAGAACTGCGCAGCGTTGTCCGCTTTCATCGAGCCGCCGTAGAGGATGCGAGCTTCGTCAAGACCGCCGAGGCACTGACGGATATACCCGATCGTCCGATTCGCGGATTCCGGATCGTCGGCGAGACCCGTGCCGATGGCCCAAACCGGTTCGTATGCGACGACGAGATTCGCACGCTCGCCGTCTTCGAGATGTCCGAGACTATCGGCGACTTGCTGCATGCAACGCTGCAAAGTCAAGCCTTGCTTGTACTCTTCGAGCGTTTCACCGACGCAGACGATCGGTGTGACGCCCTCGGCGAGCAGGGCCGTTATCTTCTTCGAGACCAGGACGTCCGTCTCGCCGAACAACCGCCGCCGCTCGGAATGCCCGACGACGCAATACTCGCAGCCGATCGAGCCCAGCATCGCTGCGCTCACCTCGCCGGTGAACGCGCCCTGCGTCTCCCAAAAGCAATCTTGCGCGCCGTAGGCGATGGTCGTGCCTTCGAGCGCGGCTCGAATCGTCTCGAGGTCGATGAACGGCGGCAAGAGCGCGATATCGGCTTTAGGGATGAGCGCTTCGGCGCCGGTTCGGAACGCGTCGACGTACGCCCGCGTCTCATCTGGCGTCTTGAAGCACTTCCAGTTGGCTGCGAAAAGCGGGCGGCGAGTCACGCTGTCTTCGCGCTCCGCAGCGCAGCGACACCCGGAAGTTCCTTGCCTTCGATATATTCGAGGGTCGCGCCGCCGCCGGTCGATATGTGCGTCATCTTATCGGCGAAGCCGAGCTTGTGCGCTGCAGCCGCCGAATCACCGCCGCCGACGACCGAGATCGCGCCCGAATCGACGATCGCTTGACCGACCGCTTCGGTTCCCGCGGCGAACAAATCGTTTTCGAAGACGCCCATCGGGCCGTTCCAAAGCACCGTCTTCGCCTCGAGGATGACGCCGCGATAGTCCATCGCGGTTCCGGCGCCGATGTCAAGGATCATGTCGTCGGGCTTGACCTCGGCGATCTTCACGTCTTGCGGGTCGACGTTCGCCGCCAGCGCCTTCGCGACGATCGCGTCTTTCGGCACGTGGAGCTTCGCCTTGGACTTATGATGTTTGATGCCGTCGAGGATGGAGAGCGCAGGTCCAAGGTCTTTGTCGCACAGCGATTTGCCGATCGGCTTCCCCTCGGCTGCGAGGAACGTGTTCGCCATTCCGCCGCCGACGACGACGGCGTCGCAGATCGACATCAAACGGCCGATGACGCCGATCTTGTCCGATACCTTCGCGCCGCCGAGGACCGCGACGAACGGGCGCTTCGGATGCTCGAGGATCGAGTCGAGCACTTCGAGCTCGCGCGCCATGAGCGGACCCATGTATGAAGGCAAGTACTTCGCGATGACGCTCGTCGAGGCGTGCGCGCGGTGTGCGGTGCCGAACGCGTCATTCACATAGATATCGCCGAGCGATGCGAGCTCGCGAGCGAATCCGTCATCTCCGGCTTCCTCTTCCTTATGGAAGCGCAGGTTCTCGAGCAGGAGCACGTCGCCGTCTTTGAGCGCTTCGACTGCGGCTTTCGCTTGCGGCCCGACACAGTCAGGAGCGGTCTTGACCGGCACGCCAAGCGCTTCGGACAGGGCCTTTGCGACCGGCGCCATTCGAAGCGACTCGACGACCTTGCCGTCCGGCCGGCCGAGATGCGACATGACGATCACCTTCGCACCTCGTTCGCTCAGCGCGCGGATCGTCGGCACGGCTGCATCGATCCGCGTGGTGTCGGTGACTTTGCCGCCGTCGAGCGGCACGTTGAGATCCTCGCGGACGAGAACGCACTTGTCCGCGACGTCGATCGACGCGAAATCGCTCAAGAACGGGCGCCGGCGGTCGCGCGCTCTTTATCGAGTACGAACGCCGTCAGGTCGGCGAGGCGGCACGAGTAGCCCCACTCGTTGTCGTACCACGCGACGACTTTGAGCAGGTTGCCTCCGACGACCATCGTCGACAGCGAGTCGACGATCGACGAACGGCTGTCGCCTTTGAAATCCATCGAGACGAGCGGCTCGTCGGTGACGCCGAGGATGCCCTTCATGCGATCGCTCGACTCGGCTTTGCGGAAGAGCGCGTTGAGGTCTTCCTTCGTCGTCGGCTTCTCGGTCTCGACGACGAGATCGATGATCGACACGGTCGGCGTCGGCACGCGCAAGCTGAAGCCGTCGAGGCGGCCCTTCATCTCCGGGATGACGAGGTAGATGGCCTTCGCAGCGCCGGTCGTCGTCGGAATGACGTTGATCGCGGCAGCGCGCGCGCGTCGAAGGTCCTCGTGCGGGAAGTCGAGGATGCGCTGGTCGTTCGTGTACGAGTGAACCGTCGTCATCGTGCCTTTTACGACGCGGAGCGCGTCGTGGACGACCTTCAACGGCGGAGCGAGACAGTTCGTCGTGCACGACGCGTTCGAGATGATCTTATGCTTGGCGGCATCGAACGTGTCTTCGTTGACGCCGAGGACGATCGTGACATCTTCGTTCTTCGCCGGCGCCGAGATGATGACGCGGCGCGCACCGGCATCGATATGCGCTTTCGCTTTGTTCGCATCGGTGAAGAAGCCGGTCGACTCGATGACGAGATCGATGTCGAGGTCTTTCCACGGAAGTTTCGCCGGATCGCGCTCTTGGATGAGCTTGATCGTGCGGCCATCGATCGTGAACGAATCGGCCGTGTTCGAAACCGTGCCCGGATAACGTCCATAGGTCGAATCGTACTTGAAGAGGTGCGTCGCGGTCTTCGCATCGCCGAGGTCGTTGACGGCGACGATTTCGATCTCGGGATGGCGCTCCATGAGCGCGCGAAGCGCTTGACGGCCGATGCGGCCGAAGCCGTTGATGGCGATGCGGGATGCCACGAGGTGATGCCCTCCAGGAAGCGGCGAAACGGCGGCGGTGCCCAAGTTCTGATATCGCCGCGAGCGTAAATCGGTAGGCCCAGAAATACCCTCGGCGTCCCGCCCTGCCCTCCCCGACTTTGCGACGAAGGTCGGCCGATGGGGACTGACAGGTCGATTTTGTCCCACGCGGGCGCGATCGGGTTTGGTTATCGTACCTGTTTTTCTGATGTTCGACGCGGGCGCGCTCGCTTGCCGATCTGCGCGAGCGCTCGCATCCGGTAGCCCATCGCGGCTTTCGTGATCCGCGGCCTCGCGCGTGCGGCGAGTTCGGCAAGCGTCATCTCCGGGTGCGCGATCCGAAGCTGCGCTGCTTGCGCGAGGGCGGGGCCGAGCCGCGCGAGGCCGACGGAGCGGATCGCACGCTCAGCAGCTTCTCTGTGGCGTGCGCTCGACGAAGCCGCGCGGGCCGCATTCGCCGACTCGCTATTCACACGACGCCGGATGTCGTTCTTCGTCTGACGGACCGCTCGGACGTTGTCGAGCGCGAACACCGCCTGCGTCGCGCCCAACTGGCCGAGGAGATCGGCGATGCTTTCAGCTCCCTTCACGTACGCGAGTGGTCTTCCGCGCCGGCGGCTGATGCCGGCGTCGACCGAGAGCGAGCCAAGCGCTTCGCATAGAGCACGCGCGTCATCGTCGCGCCGGCAGAAGAACTCGAGGTGGTACGATCGCGCCGGATCGGAGACCGAGCCGCACGCGAGAAAGGCACCGCGCAGCCACGCGCGCCTGCAACAGCTCCGCGTGGGAACCACCGATGATGCGAACGGCTTTGCGGGGCGGACCGTCAACAACGTGCGGTCGGCGAAGCGCGCAGTCCGCTTTCGATCCGCTATCGCATCGATGCGAGCGATCTTCGCCGCAGCAAGCGCGGCGCGCGCCACCGCGCTCCGCTCAGTCGCGACGATGATCTGCGATCGGCGAGTGGTCGAGAAGCGCGACATCCCGCGCAAGAAGGCTGCCGGACAACAGGCGCGTTCGAAACGGACGCGCGCGATCGCGTCTTTCGCATCGCCGGAGTAGCGGGAGATCATGACGTTCGGCAAAACCACATCATGAAGCGCGAACCTGGTCGATGCAGCGAGC
>DASQJC010000138.1:0-5688 GCA_035631255.1 Candidatus Eremiobacteraceae bacterium
CGAGCCGATGGCGCCTCGGTCGAGAAACTCCTCGTAATACCTCAGGTAGTCGTGGTGGAACGACGCCTTATCCGTGCCGTGGCGGCACCCGATCTCGTCGAGCGTCATCACTTGTCCTTGAAGAGGTCCTCCGGACGATCGATCTTCGACACGCGGCGCTGCCACTGACGCATCTTGCGCCGCTGCTGCCACCGATCGAAGCGCTCTTTCATCGATGGCCCGCGAGGACCGCCGCCGCCACCAAGATTCGGCAGCGACACGCGGCGCGTCGTGAAGAAATACGCGTAGATCGCCGCGACGGCGACGGCGATCAATGCCTGGATCGGACCGCCGTACCTACCGGAGTTGCCGAAGAGGTCGAACGCGCAGATGATCGCCGCCATGAAGCGCGCCTGCATCGGGATGAACCAGAACATGACCGTCGCGTACGGGTTCATCGACGCGAACGCGACGGTGATGGCGACGAAGCTCCCCGCTAATCCGATGAAGTAAGGCTGGATCGGCGCCGCGGCCGTTTGCGGCATGAGGACGAGTCCGCATAAGATTCCGGAAGAGAAAAAGAAGAAGAGATACTTACCCGTGCCCCACGCGCGCTCGAGCGACGCGCCGAACCAGAAGAGCAGAATGCCGTCGAACAGCGCCCACAGGACGGCGCCTGCGTGAACGAACGGAAACGTGAACGGGCGCCAGAGCTCGCCGCTATGCAGCCACGCGACCGTCGGCGCCCACCCAAGCGCAGCGGTAAGCGAGCCAGAGGTGAAAAAGTCGACGACGAAACCGGCCACCGTCGCCGCGAGCAGCACGTACGTTGCCGGAGTATCGTAGCGCCCCGCGTAGTAACGCATCTTCCACATCAGGTCGCGCTCAACTGCACGGCTTCGAGCACGATGCTCGCGCTCGCGTAGAAGTCGTCGAGGTCGAGCCACTCGTTGACCGTGTGGATGTCGCGCATGCCGGTGCCGAGTAGGGCGCTTTCGATGCCGCGCCGGTTGTAGACGTTCGCATCGCTGCCGCCGCCGATCGTCGCCGTCGCGACCGTCCGGTTTGCGGCTTTCGCGGCCTTCAGCATCAGCTGAACCATCGGAGCGGAGTCGTCGAGCGCCATGCTCTCGTAATCGCGTTCCGTCCGCTCTTCCACCCAGGCGCGGTGGAGCTCGCCGGCAGCGGTCGCCGTGGCTCGCGAAGCGGCGTCCTGGAAACAGCGGCGGATAGACGCCATCGTGGCATCGAGCGTCGCGTCGTCGAGCGAGCGCGCCTCGCCGCGGACGACGCACCGATTCGGCACGACGTTCGTCGGGCCGCTGCCGTCGACGATGACGATGTTCGACGTCGTCCGCGGGTCGATCCGCCCGAGCGGCATCGCGGCGATCGCTTCGGCAGCGACGCGCACCGCAGAGATGCCTGTCTCCGGCGCCATGCCTGCATGCGCTTCGAGTCCATGGACGATGAATTCGAAATGATCCGACGACGGGGCGCGGGTGAACAATTTGGACGCGTCGGTCGCATCGAGGACGATCGCCCGGCGCGACTTGATACTCGCGGTGTCGAAATTCTTGGCGCCGAGCAGACCGATCTCTTCACAGATCGAGAAGACGACATCGATGTCGCCATATGGGAGCGACGATTCGCGCAGCGTCCGAATCACCTCGAGCGCGATCGCGCAGCCGCTCTTGTCGTCGCCGCCGAGGATCGTCGTTCCGTCCGTGCGGATGCGGTTGGCCTCGCGCACCGGCTTGACGCCCTTGCCCGGCGTCACCGTGTCCATATGAGCGGAGAGCAAGAGGGGCGCGGCGCCAGGCTTCGATCCCGGCAGGCGCCCGATGACGTTGCCTGTGTTGCCGCCGACCTTCTCGCCCGCGTCGTCGACGCGGACCTCGCAGCCGGCCTCGCGGAGCGCCCGCCCGAGGTAGTCCGCGACCTGTTTTTCCTCTTTGCTGAGGCTGTCGATGCGCACGAGGTCGAGGACAGTGTCGGTCATGCGTTCGCGGTTGATCATACGCGCGGGCTTTTCACGGGCTTCGGCGTGTTCCTCCGGCTCGCGGTACCACGGGCTTTGTGCCGAAAATCACACCGTTTACGAAGCCGATAAGCCGTCACAGACCGACCCGATACTATTACTAATGTATAGGGCACGATATCTTTTCCGGACGATTCGAGGAAACACATGCGGGGAGATCTTTCAGTGAGTGGGTCGGAAGCACAAAGGCCGCGCGTCGCCGTATTGCAGGCCGTTTTACAGTTTTTCGGGGTCGCAATCGGCGGCACGTTCTTGACCGCGGTCATCGCACTGTTCGCCTACGCGAACGCGCCGAATCCCGACGCACACGACTCCCGCTTCCTGACGATCGTCCTGATCGGTGCCACGGTGAGCGTCATCGCCGGTGCGTTCGCCGCGATGCGCGCGATCCGCAGCGATTCGGCAACCGCGACCGATAGCGGCACGGAATACACGCTGCTCCAGAAATATCGCCGCGCAGACAGCCGCGCCGGCGCCGACAACCAGGCCGGTCAGTATCAGATCGGCGAGCGCTATCTGCGCGAGCTCCTCGGCCGGCGCGGAGCGTAACCAAGTGGTCGATCTCAAACCGGTTCCGCGACCGCGGCCGCATAGACCGCGGTCGACCCATGTGGCGCCGGAAGTCTTGGCCAAGCGGCTCGAACGCTTTTACATCGCGTGCGTCGCGTTCATCGTCGGCGCCGCAGGTACCGCAGTCGGATTCACTTTTGGCATCGTGCCGTATTACGGCGCGACGGATGCGTCGGTCCACGATAAGTTCTTCGCGGTCTGTGTCGCTGTCGGCACGCTGATCGGTTTTGCCATCGGGCTTGCGAACGGCGTCAAACTCTCGCGTGCGAGCCAGCCGTCGTCGACGACGCAAAGACGCCTGCTCTCGTACATCCGCCGCCGCGGTAACGGCAACATGCCGCAGCGGACGATCCATCGCATCAGCGTCCAGCCTCTCGGTCAGCGCCAGGTCTAATCCCGCAAGGGTCGGCTCGATGCGCGTCTAATCGGCGCGCATGGCTGACGGGAAAGGACGCGTGGCCGTTCTGAACCACGCGTCGGACGTATTGCGCGGCAACGCGCTCGGTGATCCCCACGAGCGCGACGTCTGGTGTTATCTACCGCCCGGATACGACGGCGGCGACGCGCGCTACCCGGTTATCTACTTCTTGTCGGGCTTCACCGGCACCGGACGCATGCATCTCAACTTCGATCCGTGGGTCGAGAGCATCGATAAGCGGCTCGACCGGCTTATCAAGGCGGGGTCGATGCCGCCCGTCATCTGCGTGCTGCCCGATTGTTTCACCGCGCTCGGCGGCAGCCAGTTCATCAACTCGACCGCGACGGGCCGCTACGAAGATTACCTCATCGGCGAGGTCGTGCCGTTCGTCGATTCGCAGCTCCGGACGCAAGCGTCTCGTGATCACCGCGGTGTGACGGGCAAATCGAGCGGCGGCTACGGCGCGATGGTCCTCGCGATGCGCCATGCCGACGTCTTCGGCGCGATGGGCTCGCACGCGGGCGACTCCTACTTCGCTTACTGCTATCTGCCGGATTTCGTCAAGTTCGCGATGGGAGTAACAAAGCACGGCGGCGTCGAGAAGTTCTTCGAGCATTTCAAATCGCTGCCGAAGAAGACGAAAGAAGCGCTCGAGGTCCTCAATATCTTGGCGATGTCTGCGTGCTACTCGCCGAACCCGTCCGCGCCAATGGGCATCGACCTCCCGATGGTGCTGCCCTCAGGCGAGATCCGCGGTGAGGTGTGGAATCGCTGGGTCGAAAACGATCCGGTCCACATGGCGAAGCGGTACGCGGACGCGCTCCGTTCGTTGAAATGCATTTTTCTCGATGCGGGCCTCCGAGATGAGTGGAACCTGCAGATCGGCGCGCGCATATTCTGCACGCGGCTCGATTCGCTCGGCGTCAACTACATCTACGAAGAATTCGACGACGGCCATCTCGGCATCAACTACCGCTATGACCGCTCCCTGACCGAACTCGCCCGCGTCCTCGCCTAGGGCCCGGCGGCGGTGTCCTTCTCGAACGGGATCGCGAAGAGCAGTTGCGCTTGCGTCGCTTGCGGGGCAGCGCCGAAGCCGATAGGCTTCGTGTGCTCGAGGACGAGCCGCGCGTGGATCGTCGGCGCCCACACGGCATAGAAGTCGTAGTCGCGTTGCGCGAACGGGTTGGCGGCCGCGTCGTAGCGCACGCCGACGTATGCGTTGTGAGTCGGCCGGTATTTGAAGGTCAGGAATCCACCGCTCGACTCTAACGGCGTGCCGAAGCCGTCTGAATCGTCGTCGCGGCCCCAGAGCTGCTGTCCGGTCACTTCGAAACGGCGCGACGGCGAAGTCCACGTCCCCTCGATGCCGTCGCGATAGTAGACGTCTGAAAAACTGAGGCCGGTCGTACGAGACGTGAAGTCGCGCTTGCCGTTGAGTCCGAGGACGCCGACGGTGAGTTCCGGCGAGACCGCGACGTTCGCGGTCGCGAACAGCTCCGGGCGGGCGAACGACTGCGCAAGATCGGAAGGCGGCGCCGGAGCGCCGTACGCGGCGCCGTGATATTCGTCGAACGAAGCGACGAACTCGAGGTCGACGGTGTCGGTGCGCTTGCCGAAGTCGACGCCGAGACGCGGCGTCGAGAAGTTCGCCGAGCTGTGGCCGACCGTGTACGTGTACGCCGGCTGCGATGTGATGGTGTCGAGGCGCTGAGTCGCGTTCGCGATCGTCTGGAGCGGCAGCAAGCCGACGCGCTCGAAGTCGCCATTCGACGGCGTCACGTGCTGCAGAAATCCGTAGTAGAGGCTGCCCGCTGCGCCCTGACTGCCGAACAGGTACCGAGCGAAATACGAGTTCTCGTCGTTCGGTCCGAAGTTCATCGTCGAGATCGCGATGGCGAGCGCGTTGAAGCGCCGGTTTTGCGACGGCAGCAGATCTTTCGTCCACACGTCCTGCAAACGAAGCGCGATCGGCACGACGTGATTTTGCGGCACGTTCGGCAGCCGGTAGCCGGCGCGGCGGAAGTGCTCGCCGAACGAGTTCAATTCCGGCACAGCGGTGTGGCACTGCGTGCACTTGAACCCGTAGCGTTCTGCGAAGATCGGCACGGCGGATGCGCGCGCCGGTAAAGAGAGGGCAAGCGCCGTCGACGCGACGGCCGCGAAGAGCGCGAGTCGTGCGTTCATTGGACGGTGATCACCCCACGCATCGGCGTGTTGTAGTGGAAATAACAGCCGTAGAAGTACGTCCCCGGCGTCGATGCTTTGAATGGTTGCGAGTACGCGTCTGGGCCGAGATCGCCGCTCGACCAGTTCGCTTGCGCTAGATCGCTCCCCGACGGCGTGCGCGCACTGAACTGGATCGGCGATCCCGGCGGAAAACCGTTCGTGCCGACCGATGAAGCGGTGTGCGTGAAGCCGTCTTGGTTGTGGAACTGGATGACCGCTCCGACATGCACCGTCAGATTATCGTTGTCGTACCCGGCGACTTTGCCGAATTGCGTGTCTTGCGGCTGATACTTGATGAGGCTCACCTGAATGACGATCGCGCCGGGCACGAGCGTCTGCGATCCACCCGGCTGTGCGGGAGCGCCCGGCGTGCATGCGACGAGCATCGCCATCAAGCACGCGAGGACCAAGCCCTGTGGAGTTCTCATGCGGCGCATGGTACCGGACGACGCTG
>DASQJC010000139.1:0-5834 GCA_035631255.1 Candidatus Eremiobacteraceae bacterium
CCGGGAACGCCTTCGATGAGCGCATGACCTTGGCCGAGCAGTGCCAAGAGCAGTGCGAAGATCGTATCGTCTTGGCCGACGATGACTTTACGAAGGCCGTCTTGGAGACGTCGAGCGACGTCCGATGCCGATGCGGGCATGTGGCGAGAGTTCCTTTCGCAGAGTGACGCAAAGAGCCGCCGCGTGGACGAGTTCTGATTCCGTGGGTGCTTCGAACGAGCGTATGCGATCGAGTTCCATCACCGCTTCGCCGCGTTCGTCACCGCCGTGACCACCGGCGCGCGCGGCGATCGCGCGGCCGCTCGCGGCTTCGGAAAGACCGAGGCCGCTAGCGACATCGCGCAGGCACGAGTCTGCCATATCGACGACCGCCTCTTTGACCGCGCCGCCGCGGCGATAGAGGACCGCCATCGATGTGAGATATTCATCCGATGTCCGCTCGCTCTCGTCGGGTAACTTGACGGCCGGTCCGAATCGCAAGCCTGTGCCGACCCCAAGCGCGATGATCGCGAGCCCGATGATGACGAAGGCGACTTGGAACGGCGGCGGCAGCACCGACCACCAAGAGTCGCCCGCGACGTGACCGTGCGTCCATTCGTCGAAAGCGACCGCTCCGTGCTCGGTGAGTCCGGCGGTCGCCAAGTCGAAGGCGAGTGTGGCGTTGTCGGCGAGCGCGAGTCGTCCGTTCTCGAAGAGCGATTGGTCGGAGACGAGCGTCACCGAGCCTTTACCGAGCGGATAGGTAGCGACGACGCCGCCCGTGTCGTCGGCGATGATCGGCGGCGCGCCCTCCACATCGAATGGCACGCGAAGTTTCGACGTTCCAGATACGGACCGCACGTTCGCGGCGACCGACGACGGCGTCACCACGACCGCGTCGTCGCGCGCAGGTCCGTTCTCGATGAATTCCGGCGCGTTCAGGTAGTCTGGTGATGCGACGCCGTCAGACAGCCATACGAGATGACCGCCGGCCTTCACCCACTTCGCGAGCGCGAACCAGTCCCCGTCGCCGAAGATGTCCGGTTCTTCCTGCACTTGCGACGTGACGATCGCGTTGCCGACGGTCTCGTTTGCGAGGATGTAGACGTCCACCGAGCCGTCGAGAAACGCGGGCCGCTGCTCGAAGCGTTCGACCCGCACACCCTCGCGTTGGAGCAACTCGAACCACGCGCGGTAGCCGCCGCTCGCCGCGTCGTACGACGAGCGCGTGTCGAACGAGCTCGTCAGCGCCGACTCGCGGAGCTGTTGGAAGTATCCGACGGTCGCGATCGCGGCGACCGCGACGAGCGTGACGATCGTTTCGACCCAGGGAAACGCTCGGCGCTGCTTCATGTCGCCTCAGCGGCTGTGAGCATGCGGCGAATGCCCGAGTAGGCGGCGTCCGCATGATCCCAATCATCCGAGCCCGCTCTCACCTTGCCGAACGCGACGGCGACGAATAGGCGCGCGAGAGCGTCGAAGGCATCGGCGGTCGTCTGCGCCTTGCGGCGGACGAGCCGTCGATATTCGCCCGGCGTTCGCGATGGATCGTACGCGACGCGGTCGACTCGATCGAGCAACATGAGTGCCGCCTGATAGAGCAGGGCGACCGCCGGAGCGGCGTTGCCGCTGCGCGCCTGATCACGGGCGAGCGAATAGAGGTCGTCTGCGGTCGCATTGATGGGCAAAGCGTCGCCGAGGTTAGCGGAAACGTTGTCGCGGCGCGACGTCAGGCGGCGCGCGATGCGATAACCGACGAAAACGAGTCCGACGATCGCAGCCCCGACGATCGCATATCCGATGATCTTACCGACGACCGGGATGCTTTGCGTCGCCTGCGCGAGCCCGCCGAAGAGCCTGCCGAACTGAGTGATGATCCAATTGAGGATCCGCTCCCAGATCGTCTCTTGCGGTGCTTGGGCAGGTTTCGTCGGGGCTACACGGTAGGCCGGCTCCGCCAAGATAGACTTCGCAGCCGCCTCAAGATCCGTGCGTGTGACGCTGCTCGATTGCGCGTGGCCGGCTTCGGACGCGATATAGCGAAGCGACGCGGCGATCGTCCGCAGCTCGCTTGCGCGCGCTTTCACGTTCTTCGTTTCTCGCGCGCCCTCGAGCGATTTCTGCAGCCAGTCATCGAGCGAGGGAGAGAATCGCGGTGGCCCTCCGAGCGGGGCGGGCGGGATGTGCATCGTTGGGACTTGCGCTTTCGATTTCGCCGCACGTTCGAGGCGTTGCGCGGCCGCGACGAGCGTCGCTCTGTAGTCCGACGATGCGCCTGCTGCGGCGCCGCAGAACGTCGAAAGCGCTAGCGAGCACGCGAGCGCCGCCGTCATGAGCCGGATCGACGTCACGGAAGTTGAGCCGTTTCCTGAGGGCCGCCGAGTTGAGCCGCGAGCATCTGCAAATCGAAGCCTTCGCGGCGGATACGGACGTCGTAATAACAGACGGCGACGACCGCGAACAAGAACGGATAGAGCAGCGCTTGTATGAGTCCGTTGATGATCGTGATGAGCGCGAGGTTGTGGAAGACGCCCACGAGCGCGCCGACGATGACGACGACGACCTCAAAACCGATCAGGATGCCGAAGAGCGCGGCGGCGATGCCGAGCGAGCGCCACAACTGCCCTTCGCCGAAGACGCGCTGGAAGCCCGATCGAAACGCGAATCCCGGCGGCATCTTCTCCAGCACTGCGGCGACGAACGAGAACGCAGCCGCGAGATAGATGAGCAACATGAGGGCGATGACGGCGAAGAACGTGGCGATGCCGAGGATGACCGCGAGCACGCCGCCGAATGCGCCGAGTCCTACGGCGAGCGCGCTGACCAAGGTGGTCAGCATGATGAACGGCACCATCGCGACGAAAAAAGCGCCGGCGGCGGTGGCGGCCCATAACAGTCCGAGGAGCACGAGCCAGCCCCAGCGCGAGATCGCGTCGCGATAGCACTCGCCGAATCGGACGGGCATATTCCGATACGCGCGCGAGATGCCTAAGACGACGGCGGCATTCGAAATGGGCGCGACGAGCAGCCCGAACAATAGGATGAGGCTGAAGTACGGGGCCGCGTTCGCGTAGGCGTTGAGGAGCGGCATCGGATCCGGGGGCGGTGCGCCCGGCGCGGTCGCGGTGCTCGCCTTCGAGATCTGGTCCATGATCACCGACAACGGACCGTTCATCGCGAAATATGAGACGATACTCTGCGGCACGACGAAGACGAAAACGATGGCGCTGAGCGGCAATAGATTCTTGAGCGAGATGCTGAATGCGCGGTCGAGCAGCTCGCCGATCGACAGCGGCCGGAGGTCGCGCATCGCGTCTAAAGACAATGAAGAACCCTAACCTATGGTATCAGTCGGTGACGACCGCCTTCTTGGGCGCGCCGCAGCGTTCCTCGCCTCGTGTGCGCAGGGCCGCGCTCGACGCAGCATGAAAGCGCGGGCGTCAATGCGCAACGCGAAACTGCTCGCAGGGTCCTTCGAGCCGATCGGATCCCCGTCGCGAGCCGCGGTCGTCGTCACGCGCGGCGGCATCGTCGAAAGTCAGCACGCGATCCGCTACGCCATCGCCGATCCTTCGGGCGCTATCGTCGAGTCGGCCGGCGACATCGACGCGCCGACGTTCTTGCGCTCGTCCGCGAAGCCGCTCATCAGCGCCACCGTCGTTCAGAGCGGCGCCGCTGACCGTTTCGGCTTCACCGATGTCGAGCTGGCGGTCGCGTCGGGTTCGCACAGCGGCGAACCATACCACATCGAAGCCGTCCACAGCATGCTCGCGAAGGCGGGACTGGACGAGTCGGCGCTGCAGTGCGGTCCGCATCCGCCGACTCACGAGCCGAGCGCCGCTGCGCTCGCCGCGGCCGGCGAGCGCCCTCGCGCCATCCACAACAACTGTTCGGGCAAGCACGCCGCCATTCTCGCGCTCGCCGTCCATCTGGGAGCGCCGACCTCGGATTACTTGTCGGCATCGAATGCCGCTGAAGCGAAGATCCTCGACTCGTGCGCGGAGCTGTTCGACGTCGAGAGATCGTCGATGGTCGTCGGCGTCGACGGGTGCGGTATCCCCGTCGTCGCGGTGCCGCTGCGCAAGAGCGCGCAGCTCTACGCGCGGATCGCCGATACGACTGCGCTTCCTTCGCGCTGGCGCGAGGCGATCGAGCGCGTCCGCCGCGCCATGGTCAACAATCCGGCATACGTAGCGGGGACCGGTCGTTTCGACACCGATCTCATGCGCGCGACGTTCCCGAACGTCGCCTCCAAGGGTGGTGCGGAAGGCTTCCACGGATCGGCGTCGATAGCGCGCAAGCTCGGCATGTGCGTGAAGGTCGCGGACGGGAACTATCGCGCGATATCGCCGTTCGTCATCGAACGGCTTCTCGAGCGAGGCGCGCTCGACGACGAATCCGTCAAGCTTCTCGCCAAGCACCGCCGCCCGGTCGTGAAGAATCACGCAGGCGCAGTCGTCGGAGAGATCCGCGCCGTCTGATGTGGTAGGCCGAGCGAAGCTCGACCGCCGACCTTCGGTCGGCATACCACACCCCTAGTCGTTCGAGTAGGCGAGCTTCCCCTCGACGAACGTGTGCGAGATATGATGTCGCCGATCCCAAACGGTGAGGTCGGCGCGCATACCTTCGCGCAAGCTGCCGATCTCGTTGTCGAGCGACATCGCTCGCGCCGGCGCCCACGTCGCGCACGAGACCGCCTCCGCAAGCGGGATACCCGTCGCCGACATGAGGTTGCGCACCGCCCGATCCAGCGTCAGGTGGCTGCCTGCGATCATGCCGTCGTGATCGCGGATGACGCCGCCGTCCTCGACGAGGCCTTCACGAATCGGCATGTGATCCGTCGTCAGGATGAGGTTGACGTTCTTCAATCGATAGAGCAGCGCGAGGTGTTCTGCGGCGACGTGGATGCCGTCCGCGATGACCTCGCAGTATGCCGCCGCATCGAGCATGTAGGCGCTCAGGATCGTCGATGCCCGCTGATTGATCGGCGGCATCGCGTTGAACGCGTGCGTGAGGATGCGATAACCTTGATCGATCGCGGCATCGCCCATCGCACAGGTCGCCGATGTATGACCGGCGGACAACGTGACGCCGCGGCGGCGAAGCTCAGCGGCAGCGCGTGGTGCGTCTTCGATCTCGGGTGCCATCGTGACGCGGCACCGGCCCGCGGTCCACGTGTCGAGGAGCGCTTCGATCATCGCCGGCGTCGGCGGCAGTATCCACTCCTTCCTATGGAAGCGGCGGTACTCGGTGCTGAGGAACGGCCCTTCGAAATGCACGCCGAGCGGCCGTGCTCCGGTCGTCGGTGCGCCGATCGTCTTGAACGTCTCTCGCGCCGCGCGGAGCATCTGCTCCCACGGCGCGGTCATGATGGAGGGCAAGAACGATGTGACGCCGTGCTTCGGAGCGCCTGCTGATACGGCGCGAACCGCTTCCTGCGGCTCGCGGTTGAACCATGACGTCGCCCAGCCGTTGATGTGCAGGTCGACGAGTCCAGGCGTCACCGTGCTGCCGAAGGGCAGCTCGACGTCGATGTGCTGCGGTCCGTCCTCGAGCGACGCGATACGGCCGCCTTCGACGCCGACGCATCCCTGGAAGGTCGTGCCGTCTCCGACCGCGATCGTGGCCGGGCCGATGATGAGCATGCGCCTGGTTTCCTTGGACGAAACTCTCGCCCTTTAGGTGACGGATGGAGCGGTCGACCTTTATGGTCGACCGCCACGGCCTTTCCGTTAGCGGCGGATTATCCCGAGAACCTCATCCCGTTTCTTCGCGAGCAGATCGCGGCTGTCGGCCTCGACGTTGAGGCGCAACAGCGGCTCTGTGTTCGAAGGCCGGACGTTGAACCACCAGTC
>DASQJC010000140.1:0-11758 GCA_035631255.1 Candidatus Eremiobacteraceae bacterium
CGCGCGTACTGCAGAGCGATGGATTCGGCGGCGGCCTTGCTCGCGGCATATGGGTTCGTCGGCCGCAGCTCAGCGGTCTCGGACAATGGAAGTTCTTCCGGCTTCACCGTTCCGTACGCATCGGCCGAGCCGACGCACAGCACGGTAGCGCCCTCCGCGACAGTCGAGACTGCTTCGAGGAGCATCGCCGTGCCGACGACGTTCGTCTCGTACGTCGCGACCGGATCGGCGATGGACTCGCTCACTGATGCCTGCGCGGCGAGATGAAAGATGGCGTCCGGCTTGGCGGCGTCGAGCGTCTTCTCGAGCGAGGCTCGGTCGGTCAGCTCGAAAGAGAACCAGCGGACTTGCGCCGCCTCTGATTTCGACAGAATACTATAGGAAGGAAGATCGACGCGCGAGCCGCCGGCGACCTCGGCCCCTGCCCCGGCCAGCTCGCGCGCAAGCCACTGGCCGGCGAAGCCGTCGAGGCCGGTGACGAATGCACGCATCAGCCTTTAGCTTTGAGCCTGGCGAGATCCGCGTCGACCATGATGGCGACGAGCTCTTCGAACGAGACTTCCGGTTCCCAACCGAGATCGGTCCGCGCCTTCGACGGATCGCCGATGAGCATGTCGACTTCAGCGGGCCGGATGAACTTCGGATCGATGACGACATGCTTGCGCCAATCGAGCCCGACGTGCGCGAACGCTGTTTCGACGAGCTGCTGGACACTGTGCGTTCGACCGGTCGCGATGACGTAATCGTCTGCATCTGGCTGCTGAAGCATCATCCACATAGCGCGCACGAAGTCGCCTGCATATCCCCAATCGCGCTGCGCATCGAGGTTGCCCATACGGATTTCTTTCGCAAGGCCAAGCTTGATCCGGGCAACTCCGTCGCTCACCTTACGCGTAACGAACTCCAATCCGCGACGGGGACCCTCGTGGTTAAAACATATTCCTGAACAAGCAAACAGACCGTATGACTCGCGATAGTTCACCGTTATCCAGTGACCGTACACTTTTGCGACACCGTACGGACTGCGCGGATAGAACGGCGTCTTCTCCGTCTGCGGCGTCTCGACGACTTTGCCGAACATCTCGCTGCTCGATGCTTGATAGAAACGCGCATCGGGTTTGACCGCGCGGATCGCTTCGAGCATGCGCGTCACGCCGACCGCGGTGAATTCAGCAGTGAGGACCGCTTGCGACCACGACGTCGGCACGAAGCTCTGCGCCGCAAGGTTGTAGATCTCGTCGGGCTGCGACTCGCGCACGGCCGCGACGAGCGAATGTTCGTCCAGCAGATCGCCGGAAAGCAGCGTGATGCGATCGATGATGTGCTCGATGCGATCGAAGGAATTCGTGCTCGAGCGCCGCGTGACGCCGTAGACGTCGTAGCCCTTCTCGAGCAGAAGCTCGGCGAGATATGACCCATCTTGACCGGTGATTCCGGTTATGAGCGCGCGTTTTTGCAATGACGTCCCCCCGCGTTCACATGCCCGCGGCGAGCGGTTGCCGTTCGTTTGCGTACGCCACGATGCCTATCCCCGCGAGCGCTATCAAGCCGCCCGCAGCGGTCGTCCATGGGATCGACTGATGCAAGATGGCGTATGCGAAGAACGCCGCGAGCAGCGGCTGCGCGAGAAACGAGACCGCGACGACCGGTGCCGGCATGTGCCCCAGCGAGAACGAGACGAGCGTGTGACCGATGACCGTGGCAGAAAGCGCCACACCGAGCGCCATCATCATGTCGTGTCCGCTCATCGACGCGGGCACGCGCAACGCGACGAGCGCAAGCCAGCAACATGCCGCGCATGTCGCGTAGACGACGAGCGCGTAACGAGGCGCATCGACGTGCCGGCGTACGCGACGTCCGATCAAGAGATACGCAGTCTCGGCGAATGCTGCACTCATCGCCAGGCCGTCGCCGATAAGTGTATGGCCTGCGACCCGCAGATCGACCGCGCCGACGATGAAGATGCCGACGATGCCGAGCGCGATCCCGACGAGCGTCGCACGCGAAGGTCGTTCGCCGAGCGCGGTCGCCGCGAACGCGGCGACGAATATCGGCTGGGTGCTCACGAACAGTGCCGCACTCGCGATCGAGGTGTAGCGAAGGCTGATCGCCCAAAGCACGAGGTCGACGCAAAAGCACGCGCCCGACGCGATGCTCCACCATAGATCGCTCGACGCGATCCGAACGCGACGATGCATCGCCGACGTGACAACGGCGACCGGCAGCAGAACACCCGCGCCGATGAGCATTCGCCACGCGACCATCGCGATCGGCGGCGCCGAAGCGGCGCGGTAAAAAACGCCGGCGAGCGATAGACCTGCGATCCCCATGAACAGCAGGCCGTAGCGCGCGCCCGCCGTCATCGAGCGGTCCGCTGAGCCTCGAGCAGTGCGCGCTGCTGCGCGCGGTTTTCTTGCCGCTGCTTGTAACGCAGCTCGGCTTGGCGGTAGCGCAGCTTCTCTGCTTCGGTGTGCGGTATCACCGGCGCTACGGCCACCGGTTTGCAATTCTCATCGAGCGCGACGAAGATGAGGTACGCGCTCGCGACGTGCTTCACGACGCCTGTCGTCATGTTCTCGGCTTCGATCTTGACGCCGACCTCCATCGACGTCCGGTGGACGTAGTTGACGGAGGACTTCAGGGTGACGAGATCGCCGACGTGTACGGCGTTGAGGAAATCGAGTCGATCGATGCTTGCTGTGACGCAAATCCGTTGCGAGTGCCGGATCGCGGCGGCGCCGCAGGCCTGATCTGCGAGCTTCATTATCGTGCCGCCGTGGATATTGCCCATCGCGTTCGTCTGCGACGTCTCGACGAGCGTCGCGAGAACCGTCGCCGATTGCGACACCGGTTTTCCCGCCGGGTGCTGCTTGGTCTGGCTGTCGTGCATGGGCCGGGCTTTCGCCTAAAGAACGAGGAATCCGTGTCGTGGGACGCCTGATTCCCAGCGGACGGGCGGGCGCAACTTTTCTTCAGAAATCCGGTATATCGTGCAGACGGGAGGTCCTCAGATCGGCGCGCAGGTGGCGGACGAAGCCCTGGTGGGGCTCGTCCTCAAGGGAGACGCAAACGCCTTTGCGCCGCTCGTCGAGCGGCACAAGCGGGGCATCGTCAACTTCATCTTCGCGAGCGTCCGGAACGCCGAAGACGCGAACGACCTGGCACAGGAAACCTTCATGCGAGCATACGCGCACCTACGGACCTTCAACCCGAACATCGCGAAGTTCTCTACCTGGCTGTATCAGATCGCCCGCAACGTGGCGCGAACTCACTTGGGCAAAGAGAGCCGGCGCCCGAAGACCGAGGATCTTTTCGAAGACGAGACGCTCGAGCAGCGGCTGCCCGATACGCGACGCGAAGTCGCACCGGAAGCGATGGCTCTCGCGTCAGACGACGAGCGCAGCGTCCGCGACGCGCTCTTGCGCGTGCCGGAGAAGATGCGCGCCGCGCTCGCACTGCGTTACTTCAAACACATGGAATATCAGGAGATAGCCGACACGATGCAAGTCTCGCTCGGCAACGTCAAGACGCTCATCCACAGGGGCAAAGCAGCGCTCGCGCGAGCGCTTGAAACCGAGGGCGCGGCCGATCACGCCGCTCGCGCGACGTTCCCAACGGAGGTCACCAGCCGTGAACTGCTCTGCATGTAAGGCGAGGATCGGTGCGCTCCGCGACGGCGAGCTGCCGGCGCGCGACGCCCGCCTAGTCGAGTCGCATCTCGAGAGCTGCGCTTCGTGCCGCGCGTTCGCCGAACGGCTCGACGCGATCGAAGCGTCGCTCGTCCACCTGGCGCCGATCGAGCCGCGCCAGGACTTCACCATCGCCGTCATGGCCGGCATCGCCGCGATGCCGGTGCCGGAACGTCAACCCGCTCGCCTCTGGTGGCTCGTCATCGCCGACGTCGCGCTCTGGATCGCGATCGGCGCGCTCACCGCGTTCGGCGCGATCCGCTGGAAGGCGCTCGCCGCCGGCACCGCAGCGTTCGCCGCGAAGTCCGGCGTCGCCGCGGCGACGATCTATAACGTCGCTATCGACTTCCACGCCGTTCCGATCGTCGCGCTCGGCGTCGGCCTCGAAATCGCGTTCCTCGCGGTCATCATCGCCTTCGGGCGCAAACATCTGTCGCGGGTCCGCGCGACGCTCTCTGGAGTTCTTTCATGAAACGCACGCATCGCTTCTTCCTCATGCTTGCGCCCGGCGCGCTCGGGTTGCTGCTCCTCGCTGCGGCTCCCGCCGCTGCGAAGCAGGGCAACGACCTCGTGTCGTTCGGCAACGACGTGACGGTGCGCGAAGGTCAAGAGGTGAAAGGCGATCTCGTCGTCTTCGGCGGCAACGCGAAGGTGTACGGACACGTCGACGGCGATGCCGCCGTCATGGGCGGCGATCTCTACATCGCACCCACGGGCCAGGTCGACGGCAGCACGGTCGCGTTCGGCGGTTCGGTCGACAACGAGTCGAGCAACCCGAACAGCGGAAGCGGCCGCCATCACGAACACATGACTCCGGTGCCGGCCGTACCTGTGCCGCCCGTGCCGACGATGCCTGACACCACCGACAACAACAACAACGACAACGGCCCGCCGACGGCCTGGTACACCCTGCTGGCAGTCCTCGGCATCTTGAGCCTGCTCGCATTCGCGGTGGCGCCCGGCACGGTTCGCATGCTTCGAGATGAGCTCGTGCGGCGTCCGGTGGTCGGCACCGTCATCGGCTTCACGTGGCCGTTCCTGCTCGTCGTCGTGATGATCGCGCTCACCATCACCGTCATCGGCATCGTGCTCATGCCGGCGGTCGTCGTCGCGGTCGTCGTCGCCTATCTCATCGGTCGCGCCACCGTGGCGCAGCTGCTCGGACGCAGGCTCTTCGACGTCGCGAATGCGGTCGAGCCCTCGCCGCTCGCGACGGCCGCGGTCGGTCTCGTGATCATCACCGCCGTCGAAGCGCTGCTGCCGCTGTGGATGGGCATCGTGCTCGAAGCGTGCGTCAGCTGCGTCGCGATGGGCGCAGCGATGCTGCCGCTCTTCCATCCGCGTCAGCCCGCATCGTTCGCGCACGCGGGCTACACGCCGCCGCCGACGCCGGTCTTCACGCCTCCGTCGTCACCGCCGCCCTCCGGTCCACCGGCAGTTCCCCAGTAGACTGTAGAGTTGGAGCGGTCGACCTTATGGTCGACCGCCGCGGCTTCGCCTGAGCGTGATCGTCGATACGGGAGATTTCGACCCTAGATATACAAATGCGTCGGGTCGAGGACGTCGCGCAGCAGGCGAAGTTCCTCGGCGGTCGGTGCCGGATACTTCTCGAGATCGGCGCGGACGCGAAGCGGCCAGCCGACTTTCGCTTTGACATCATCGACGGTCGCATTCGGATAGATGCCCACGAGTTCGAGCTCGCCGTCATCCGGTGACGGTTCGAGGACGCCGACGTCGGTGACGATGCGTTGCGGGCCG
Source organism: Candidatus Eremiobacteraceae bacterium (assembly GCA_035631255.1). GTDB lineage: Bacteria > Vulcanimicrobiota > Vulcanimicrobiia > Eremiobacterales > Eremiobacteraceae > JANWLL01. Next base: position 5,448 of record DASQJC010000140.1, read on the forward strand.
CCTCCCGGCAAACCGAGCTGCTTCCGCGTTCCGTACTTGCCCGCATGCCCAGGCGAGGTCGCGAAGTCGACCGCCTCTGGGAACGAACGCGGCGAGAGCGGCGCGACGACGATGACGCGCTCAGCATGAATGGCGATCTCGCACGCGCCGCCGCTTCCGGGTAGACGAACTTTCGGCTTGGCGTACGGTCCGATGACCGTCGAGTTGATGTTGCCGTAGCGATCGACTTGCGCGCCGCCCAAGAACCCGACCTGGATGCGGCCGCCTTGCAGATAGAATTGGAAGATGTCCGCCATCGACGCGACGGCGAGCGAATCGGTGACAAGCGCCGGATCGCCGATCGAGACAGGCAGCCGGTCGGGCACGGCGCCGACCGCGCCGGACTCGTAGATGAGCACGAGGTTCGGCGCATGCGTCGCGCGCGCGAGGTTACACGCGAGATTCGGCAGCCCGATCCCGACGAAGACGACATCGCCGTCGCGAAGCTCTTTCGCCGCTCGCACGGCCATGAGCTCGGAATTCGTATACGTCAGCGCCTCAGAAGCCGTAGTTGACTCCTTCGCAAAAGCGTGGTTTCGCTTTCAGGCGTTCGCGCAAACCTGGCATCTTGTCCATGTAAGCGGCGCGATCGGGAACTCCATCGACGAACTCGTTAAGCCACGTCTGCAATCGCGCGTCGTCGCGCGACACGTCATCCCACGCGACGTAGAAGTCGTTGTCGCGATCGTAGTAGCCTTGCGCGTACGACGGATGCGCACCCCACGGCTCGCAGACGACGGCGTCGACGATGAAGCCGGGGATGAGCGTCCGGTTCGGATCGGCGCGCACGACCGATGGTTCGACGATCTCCTCGACGACCATGATGACGCGCTTCGCGGCGAACGCCGCTTCTTTCTGGACGCCGTAGAGCCCCCAGATCTGCGCGTTGCCTTCGGCGTCGGCGCGCTGCGCGTGGATGATCGTCACGTCGGGATTGAGCGCAGGCACCGTCGCGAGCTCTTCATCTGTATACGGGCAGCGGACGGTCCTTATGAGGGGATTGGCGGCCGGCAAGTCACTGCCTCGGTAATCCGATAACGGCCAGAACGGAAGCTTCGCGGCGCCGGCACTCAAACGCGCGACCATGCCGAAGTGCGAGTACTCCTCGATCTCAAGCGGCACCGGCGTGCCTTTCTCGATCGCGCGCCGCAGCGCGTGAAGCGAGCCGACGCCGGGATTACCCGCCCACGAGAAGACGAGCTTACGCGCGCAGCCCGCGGCGATGAGCTGATCGTAGACGAGATCGGGCGTCAATCGACAGATCGTCAGGTCTTTACGGCGCTGGCGGATGATCTCATGCGCGGCCGCGAAGCAGATGAGATGCGTGAAGCCTTCGATGACGACGACGTCGCCGTCGCGCACGAGCCGCGCGACGGCGTCCTTCATCGAAACGACCTTCGAGGTGGTGGCCTTCAAGCCGGCACTCGGAGCTCCGCGAGCACTTCGTCGAGTATGCGCAGCGCGATCGCCGCATCTTCCTCATCGACGACAAGCGGCGGCGCGAGACGGATCGTGCTCTGGCCGCAGCTGAGGAGCAGCAGGCCTTTGCGGAACGCCGCAAGCTCGATCTCGTGCACCATATGGTGCAGCGGCTCTTTTGTCTGCCGATCGGCAACGAACTCGATGCCGATCATGAGTCCGACGCCGCGGACGTCGCCGATGATGTCGTGCTTCTTCGCGAGCGAGCGCAACCCGTCGAGCAGTACCGTGCCGACTCGCGTCGCGTTCTGCATGAGACCGTTCTCGATGAGGTCGAGCGTCGCGAGCGCTGCGGCGCATGCGACCGGATTGCCGCCGAACGTGCTTCCGTGGCTGCCGTGGCTCCACGACATCACGGACTCTTTTGCGATGATCGCGCCGATCGGTAATCCCGATCCGAGCCCTTTCGCGAGCAGATAGACATCCGGGAGCACGCCGAGCGCTTCCGCCGCGAACATCTTGCCCGTGCGTCCGACACCCGATTGAACTTCATCGTAGATAAGGACCGCGCCGTGCTCGTCGCAGAAATCGCGCCAATATTGCAAGAAAGCGCGCGGCGGTATGACGTAGCCGCCTTCGCCAAGGATCGGCTCGACGATGACCGCGGCGATCTCATCCTCGCCGACGCGCTCGCGGAACAAGTTCGTCGCCGGCGTCACGTAGTCGACGTCGTGATAATCGTTGCCGTACGGAAGATGGTAGATGCCCGGGAGCAGCGGCCCGAAATGGCGGCGGTATTTCACCTTGCTCGAGCCGAGCGAGATCGCGCCCATGCTGCGCCCGTGAAAGGCGCCCTCGAACGCGATGATGTTCTGCCGCTTCGTGTGGCTGCGCGCGAGCTTGATCGCTCCTTCGACCGCTTCCGTACCCGAGTTCGTCAGGAAGACGCGCTTCGGCTCGGGGCCGGGCGCAAGTTTCGCAAGCCGCTCGCATAGCTGCGCAAACACGGGGTAGTAGAAGTCCGTCGCGCACATGTGCGAGAACTTGTCGAGCTGCGCTTTCGCCGCGGCGACTACCGATGGGTGCGCGTAGCCGGTCGACGACACGGCGATGCCGGCCATGAAGTCGAGGTAGCGGTTGCCGTCGACGTCTTCGACCATCGCGCCCTCTCCGCGCGCGGCGACGAGCGGATATTCTTTGATGTACGACGTCGACGCGTAGCGCGAATCTTGATCGATGATCGTGCGCGCCTTCGGACCGGGCGGCGTGACTGCGATGTGCGGATAGTTCTTCATGTTCTCATGCGGCGGCGCGCCGGCGCGGCGGCCTTCCGAAAGCGTGTGGGCGAAAGGGTCGTCTTGCATATTTCCGGCCGCTGACACGGCGCACCTCTGCGGCGCTCCGAATGAAGCGTGAGCGCGCCTATCGGCGCGCGTGCCGCGCTCACGGTTTTTTCGGCGCCGCAACGGTCGAGATGAATCTCGACCGCTCCTTCAGTCGAATCGCGGAGCTTCGCTCCGCATTTACATCATTCGCGTGCGGGATTGTTCGCGCATGAATTGATGCACGTAGAACGGACCGCAGCCGCCCTTGCCCGTGATCCCGGAACCTTTCCAACCGCAGAACGATTGAACGCCCGGCCACGCGCCGGTCGTCGCACCCGTGCGACGGTTCACGTAGAGCACGCCCGCCTGCATCTCGTCGAAGAAGCGGTCGATCTGCGCGTCGTCTTTCGAGAAGAGTCCGCCGGTGAGTCCGAGCGGCACGCGATTGCTCTCGGCGAGGGCCTCGTCGAACGAGTCGACGCGCGCGAGCGCCAAGAACGGCAGAAACAGTTCGTTGCGGAAGATCTCGTGATCGAGCGGGAGCTCGGCGATCGTCGGCTCGACGAAATTGCCGCGCTCGAACGGATCGCCGCCGAGCCGCTCGCCGCCGATGAGGACGCTGCCATCCTTGCGCGCTTTCGACGCCGCGTGTTGGAACTGCGTCGCCGCATCGGCCGAGATGACCGGTCCGAGGTAGACGTCACGCTTCGTCGGATCGCCGATCTTCAACTTCGCGGTCTTCTCGAGCAGCAGATCGACGAACTTGTCGGCGACGCCGCGCTCGACGTATACGCGCGAGCACGCGCTGCACTTCTGGCCGCCGTAACCGAACGCCGAGCGCATGACGCCTTCGGCAGCGGCTTCGATGTCCGCCGACGAGGTCACTATGGTCGCGTTCTTTCCGCCGAGTTCGCCAAGGCACGGTTTCGCGAAGGCGCCGCCCGCACCGAACTCGCGCAGGAGGCGCATGCCCACGCTATGTGAGCCTGTGAACGCGATGCCGTCGACGCCGGCGTGCTTGATGAGCGTCTCGCCGACGCTGCTGCCGGATCCGGGCACGAGATTGAACGCGCCGGCCGGAACGCCGGCTTTCGCGTATGCATCGGCGAGGAACGACGCCGTGAACGTCGACAGCACCGAAGGCTTCAGCACGACCGCGTTCCCGGCGACGAGCGCTGCGCTCGACATCCCCGTCGCGAGTGCGAGCGGGAAATTGAACGGCGAGATAACGGCGAACACGCCGAACGGCCGCAGCACTTCCAACGTGTTCTCGTTCTCTGCGAGCTTGCCGAGCGGAAGCCTGAAGCCGTGGTTGTCTTCGACAACCTGCGCGTAGTAGTCGATGAGGTCCGCCGACTCTTCCGCGTCGCCGAGCGACTCCATCCGGTTCTTTCCGACTTCGATGCTCATGAGCGCGGCGATCTCGTAGCGCCGCTCGCGGATCGCCTCGGCGGCGCGACGCATCGTCGCGACGCGCTCTTGCCAAGGCATCGCCGCCCAACGCTTCTGGCCGGCCTTCGCGCTCTGGACCGCTTTGTCGACCTGCGCAGCGTCGGCGCTCGTGAAGGTACCGATGACGACATCTCGATCGATCGGCGAACGCACCTCGACGACCGCGCCGCCGCCCTTGGCCGTCGCGCCATCGATAAAAGGATGCTTTTGCGCGCCGAAACCGCCGCGAACGGAATCGAGAGCCTTGTCGAACTCTTTATGGATCTGATCGAGATCGCCGCCGATCGCCGAATAGGTGATCTTGAACTTCTTCTCCGCCGTCTGGGTCGCCATTTGATTCCTTCCGATCACGGTCGACCATGAAGGTCGACCGCTCCATTACAATACCTTTGAGGTCCGCAGTTTAGCGGCGGTCGCCGCCAGCGAGTCGCGCAGTCGATCGCATAGCTCGTCGAGCTCGACTGCCGTCAGCGTGAACGGCGGCGCGATCATGACGAGGTCGCCATCGTGGCCATCGGCGTGTCCGACGTTTGGCCAGAGCACGAGCCCGCGTTCGAGCGCGCACGCGACGAGCGTTTCGGCGACTTTCATGTCGCGCGGGAACGCGCGCTTCGTCGCTTGATCGGCGACTAGTTCGACGGCCGCGAGCATTCCGATGCCGCGGACATCGCCGACGAGCTCCGCGGCCTCACCCGACGAAGCGGCCTCGCGAAGACGCTGCAGCAGTCGTATCCCCATCGTCGCCGCGCGTTCGACCAAATCGTTCCGCTCGATGTAATCGAGCGTCGCAACACCCGCCGCAGCGGCGACCGCATGGTGCGAGTACGTCTGTGCGTGTTGGAAGTCGCCGCCGCTCTTCGCGATCGTCTCGACGACCGCGGACGTCGCCATCATTGCCGAAAGGGGAGCGTAGCCGCCGTTGAGCCCCTTGCCGAGCGTGATGATGTCCGGAACGACCGGCTTCCCGTCGTTCGCCTTGAAGTGTTCGAGCCCGAAGAACTTGCCCGTGCGCCCTGCGCCGGTGAGCACTTCATCTGCGATGAAGAGCACGCCGAAGCGATCGCAGATCTCACGAACGCGCGCGTAGTACCCAGGGGGCGGCACCGAGGCACCGGTCGACGAACCGCCGATCGGTTCTGCGATGAAAGCGGCGACGTTGCCCGGTCCGGCCGAGAGTATCGCCGTCTCGAGCGCATCGCCCGTCATCGCGGGCGATGATTCACCGAGCGCGCCCGCGCGATACGGGTACGGCGCGTCGATCATGACGACATCGAGGAGCCAAGGCGCGTAGACGCGGCGATAGTGCTCACGCGCCGATGCGGAGAGCGCTAACAGCGTGTTGCCGTGATATCCGGGCGTGCGCGCGATGATCGTCCTGCGCGCGAGATCGCCTCGCTCGACATGATATTGCCGCGCGAGCTTCAGCGCCGCTTCGACCGCCTCGGAACCGCTCGACAAGAGGTACGATTTGTATGCCGCCCAACGCGCGCGGGCAGCGAGCATCGTCGCGAGCTCTTCGACCGGTTCGTTCGAGAACTGCGTGCCGTTGACGTACGCGATCTTGCGAGCCTGCGCGGCGATCGCGTCGGCGATTTCGGCGACACCGTGGCCGACGTTGCACACCATCGCGCCGCCGCTCGCGTCGAGGTAACGCTTGCCCGAGGCATCTGTCAGCCAGACGCCTTCGCCTTTGACGATCACCGGAAGCTGCTTGTGCAGTTTCCTATAGAAGACGTCGCTCATACGCGCTCCGGTCGGGAATGTTTGATTTCGGCGCGCTGGGGTGCGGGCGCCTGCGGCGTGTCACGTAGGCTGCGTGCGACCAATACCGCAACGACGGGCACGATGAGCGCGTTGCCGGCCGCTGCGATCGATATGAGCGACGTCGGCGTCGCGCCGTATAACGCCATCGCTCCGGCTTGCAGCGCTAACGAACCCACCATCCACGCGCCGATGCGATAATCGCCGACCGCGACGAGATACGACGTGCCGAGCATGCCGAGAGCGATGAGCGCGCCGTCGATCGCGTAGAGTCGAAGGATGAGCGCCGCTTGCGCGTACGCTTCGCCAAATGTG
>DASQJC010000141.1:0-4659 GCA_035631255.1 Candidatus Eremiobacteraceae bacterium
TCGCGGCGATGCTCTCGGTGATCCTCGGCATGTTCAACTTACTGCCGATCCCGGCGCTCGACGGCGGCCGCCTCGCGTTCATGGTCGTCGAGCTCGTCCGCGGACGGCGCGTCGATCCGGAGAAGGAAGGCCTCGTCCACCTCACGGGCTTCGCGCTGCTCATGGTGTTCATCGCATTCGTCACGTATCACGACATCGCGAACTGGATAAGCGGGAAGGGCGCGATCTAGATGGCGCTGCCTCCGGTTCCCGATTGGGCTGGCGTCCAAGAGCGTAATCCCGATCCGCCCGCATTGCCACCGCGTCGCAAGACGCGCACGGTGCGAGTCGGGAACGTCTCGATCGGCGGCGACTCGCCGGTGTCGGTCCAGTCGATGACGACGACGAAGACCGACGATTGGGCGGCGACGCTCGACCAAGTCGACCAGCTCGCCGAGGCGGGCTGCGAGATCGTCCGCATCTCCGTTCCGGACGCGAAGGCCGCTGCGGCGTGCCGCAAGATCAAAGACGGCGCACGCGTGCCGCTCGTCGCCGACATCCATTTCGATCATCGCTTCGCGCTCGCCGCGATCGAAGCCGGGTGGGATAAGCTGCGGCTCAACCCGGGCAACATCCGCGATCCGCAGAAAGTTCGCGAGGTCGTACGCGCCGCGAAAGACCGCGGCATGCCTATCCGCATCGGCGTCAACATGGGATCGCTCGCGCCGGACATCGTCGAGCGGCTCGGCCGCACACCGGCCGGGATGGTCGAGTCGGCGATGCGGCACATCCGCATCCTCGAAGAGCTCGAGTTCGGCGACATCGTCGTCTCGCTCAAAGCGCACGACGTGCGATCGACGGTCGCAGCATATAGGATGATGGCCGGCGAGGTCGACTATCCGTTCCATCTCGGCATCACCGAAGCGGGGACGTTGCGCACGGGGACCGTGAAGAGCAGTGTCGGTCTCGGCATGCTGCTCGCCGAGGGCATCGGCGACACGATCCGCGTGTCGCTCGCAGCCGACCCCGTCGAAGAAGTGCCCGTGTGCTGGGAGATCTTGAAGTCGCTCGGCATCCGCGAGCGCGGCGTCGAGATCACGGCGTGTCCTTCATGCGGCCGCGTCCAAGTCGACATCCTCAAGCTCGCGGAAGCGGTCGAGAAGATCACCGCTGAATATCGCGCGCCTGTCAAGGTCGCGGTCATGGGCTGCGCGGTCAACGGTCCGGGCGAGGCGTCGATGGCAGATGTCGGCATCGCCGGTGGTCGCGGGATGGGGTTGCTCTACCGCGACGGCGTCAAAGTGCGATCGCTGCCGGAAGCGCAGCTCCTCGACGGTCTGCGCGAAGAGATCGAGAAGGTCATCGCCGAGCGTTACCCGGACTACCTCTGACGGGTTGATGGAGCGGTCGACCTTCATGGTCGACCGCAGACGACCGTACGAGTTGCTCCCGCATCTGCGCCCACGCTCAGGAAAGATCGTGGCGGTCGACCATGAAGGTCGACCGCTCCCCTATCCAAGTTATGGCTGAAGAGAAAAAAGCGGTCAAGAACATCCCGCCCAAAGGCGACGACCTGTCGGAGTGGTACACGCAGGTCTGCCTGAAGGCGCAGCTCGTCGACTACGCGCCGGTGCGCGGCTGCATCGTGCTGCGGCCGTACGGTTTTGCCATCTGGGATCGTATCCGCGAAGAGTTCGACAAGCGCTTCAAAGCGACGGGTCATTCGAACGCGTACTTCCCGCTCTTCATCCCCGAATCGCTGCTCGCGCGGGAAGCGGATCACGTCGAGGGGTTCGCACCCGAAGTCGCCTGGGTCACCGAAGGCGGCGGGGAAAAGCTCACCGAGCGGCTCGCCATCAGGCCGACGTCGGAAGTCGTCATCGGCATGATGTACGCGAAGTGGATCCAGTCGCATCGCGATCTGCCCGTGCTCATCAACCAGTGGGCGAACGTCGTGCGTTGGGAAAAAGCGACGCGGCCGTTTTTGCGCACGCTCGAGTTCCTCTGGCAAGAAGGCCACACCGCCCACGCATCGCAGGCAGAAGCGGCAGAAGAAGTGCAGCGGATGCTCGAGGTGTATCGTGAGGTCGCCGAAGACGAGCTTGGCCTACCCGTCATCAAGGGTCGCAAGAGCGCGAACGAGCGCTTCGCCGGCGCGTTGTCGACCTTCGCCATCGAGGCGATGATGCCCGACGGCAAAGCACTTCAGGCCGGAACCTCGCACGAGCTCGGACAGAACTTCGCCAAAGCGTACGACATCAGTTTCACGGATGTCGACGAGCAGCGCAAGCACGTGTGGACGACCTCGTGGGGCGTCTCGTGGCGCATCCTCGGCGGGCTCATCATGACGCACGGCGACGATCGCGGCCTCGTGCTGCCGCCGCAGATCGCGCCGACGCAAGTCGTCGTCGTTCCGATCATCCGGAAGGGCGACGAGAGCGTGCTCCCCGCGGCGCGCGCATGCTACGACGCGCTGCGCGGCGAATTCCGCGCGCACTTGGACGACCGCATCGAACAGACGGCGCCGTGGAAATTCAACGAGTGGGAGATGCGCGGCGTTCCGGTGCGCGTCGAGATCGGACCGCGCGATGTCGCGGACGGTAAGGTGACGATCGCTCGCCGCGACACGCTTGAGAAGTCGTCCGTGCCCGCGAGCGAAGCGGCCGCGCATATCGGCCGCATCCTCGCCGAGATCCAACGCGAGCTGCGCGCGCGCGCCCTTGCCGAACGCGAACGGCGGACGACGACCGCGACGACGCGCGAACAGTTCGTCGAAGCGCTCAAACGACAGGCGGGGTTCGTGCTCGCGCCCTGGTGCGACCGCACCGAGTGCGAGCTCCAGATCAAAGCCGAGACGAGCGCCGTCTCACGGGTCATCGTCGCGGATGCCGCGCCCGGCGAGACGTGCGCATACGACGGTTCGCCCGCGAAGGTGAAAGCTTACTTTGCGCGTTCGTACTGACGGTCGCGCGCGGACGCGACCCAGATGATCGCAGCGGCAGTCGCTGCCGTCTTCATGTACCATCATGTCTCGGCACACCCCGGCGGCGGTGCGTACGGCGCAGCGCTCACCGTGACGCCGCAAGAGTTCGACGACCAGCTGCGTCTTCTGCGCGACCGCGGCTGCGCGGTCGTCGGCGTCGAGAAGCTCGTCGCCGATGTCGGAGAGCAGGCCGCTCGAGGCTGCGAAGTCGCGCTCACTTTCGATGACGGCTACGACGACGCCGCGACGCAAGCCGCTCCTATGCTGCGACGCTACGGCGACGTGGGCACGTTTTTCGTCACGACAGGTTTCCTCGGCAAGTCCGGACATCTCACCATAAGTGAAGTGAGCGCGCTCGCGCGATCCGGCATGGACATCGAAGCGCACACGGTGACACACCCCGACCTGACGCTGCTCGCACCCTCAGCGGTCGATCGCGAAGTCCGCGGATCGCGTGCGGCGCTGCAGTCGATCACCGGCGAGCGCATCGGCGCGTTCGCATATCCTTCGGGTCGCTTCAATGCGGTAGTCGAACGTGCGGTGAACGACGCGGGATTCGACATCGCTTTTGCGACGAATGCCGGCGACCTGACGCCGTCAGGATTGGCCCGGGACAGATTCGCGCTGCCTCGCTTTCGAGTTCTTCGCGGACGCGGTGACGCATTGATCCGCCGCGTCCTCGACGCAAGTAGCGACGTCGCGGGAGCAGCGCCGCAGATGTCAGCGACAGAAGTGCGCGATATCGCAAAAAGCCGCATTGCGGGGAACGTGCCGGACGTCGCCGAACGCGTCGCCGTCGCACTGCTGAGCGCCGGATATCCCGAGCAGATACTCAAGGTGCGCACCTACAAGACGGAGCCGGCGGTGGTCGCCGGCATCATGCTATCGGGCGTGAAGTTCCACGCCTCGATCGACAGGCAGACGTTCGCCGCAGACGCTGAAGACATGGTGTATCGGGCGTTCGCGGCGGATCCGCGGGTGACGGAAGTCGACGTGTGGGCGGTCGTTCCGATACCGGTACCGCCGCACGCGGACGTGTCCGGCGATCTCGCGGTGCCGACGAACCGAACGGTGTTTTCAGCCGCCGTGCTCCGTGGAGACTTCACGCGCGACGAAGGCACGCTGGGCACGACGTATTGGGAGGCGGGTTGGCTCGCACACAGGACGATATGAACGACGGCGCGATCGCGAAGGCCGTTCTCGACAACGGCATCCGCGTCATCACCGAGCGAGTGCCGTACGTCCGCAGCGTCGCGATGGGCGTCTGGGTGTGCGTCGGCTCGTCGCACGAGGAGCCGGACGAACGCGGCATCAGCCATTGCATCGAGCACATGTTGTTCAAGGGCACGGAAAAGCGCAGCGCGCGCGATATCGCCGAGCTCATGGATTCCATCGGCGGCCATCTGAACGCATTCACAGATAAAGAGACGACGTGCTATCACGCGCGCACCGTCGACGAACACGCCCCGCTTGCGGTCGAGATACTCGCCGACATGCTCGAGAACTCCACGATCGACCCGGGCGAGCTGCGCAAAGAGCAGCAGGTCATCCTCGAAGAGATACGGATGTACGACGACTCGCCTGACGAGGTGAGCCAAGACCTCTTCGTGCGGTCGGCGTGGGGCGGAAGCCCGCTCGGCGAGCCGACGATCGGTTACGCATCGACGGTCTCGGCGATCACGCGCGACAGCATCGTC
>DASQJC010000142.1:0-4224 GCA_035631255.1 Candidatus Eremiobacteraceae bacterium
CCGCGTGGTCCGCGCAGCGTCTTGTGGGTCGTCGTCGTCACGTAGTCCGCATGGCCGACTGGCGACGGATACAGATCTGCGACGATGAGACCCGCGACATGCGCGACGTCGACCATGAAGAGCGCGCCGACCTCGCGCGCGATCGACGCGAACGCCGCCCAGTCGACGGAGCGCGAGTACGCGCTCCAACCGGCGACGATCATTTTCGGTTTCGCTTCGCGCGCGATCGCGCGGATCTCGTCGTAGTCGAAACGCTCGGTCTTCTCATTGACGCGATACGGCACGACGTTATACATCTTGCCGCTGAAGTTGACTTTACTGCCGTGCGTCAGGTGACCGCCGTGGTCGAGTGCCGTGCCCAAGATCGTGTCGCCCGGCGAGAGCGCCGAGAAGTAGACCGCCATGTTCGCCTGAGCGCCCGAATGCGGTTGCACATTGGCATACTCGACACCGAAGAGCTTCTTGAGCCGTTCGACGGCGATCTCTTCGGCGACGTCGACGAACTCGCAGCCCCCGTAATAACGCTTGTGCGGATACCCTTCCGCGTACTTGTTCGTGAGGACGCTCGACGTCGCTTCGCGCACCGCCGCGCTCACATAGTTCTCCGACGCGATAAGCTCGAGGTTCTTCCGCTGGCGCTCTTCCTCGCTGCTGATGGCGGCGAAGATCTCGGGATCTTGTCGCTCGAGGGCGGAGAGTTCGAGAGTTCGAGCGGTCATCGCGCGTTATCCGCGGTCGCCACGTCGTAGTCGTCGATCTCTTTGACGCGGCGCGTGTGTCTGCCGCCTTCAGCGTCGGTGTTCAGCCAGACGTCGAGGCACTCTTCGACCATATCCCATCCCGTGAGGCGTTCCGAGAAGCACGCGACGTTGCAGTCGTTGTGCTGGCGCGAGAGCTTCGCCGAGTAAGGCTCGACGATCGATGCTGCTCGCACGCCGCGCACTTTGTTCGCGGCCATGCAGATGCCGAGGCTCGAACCGCATACGAGCACGCCGCGTTCGAACTCGCCCGATCCGACCGCCTCGCCGACTTTGAAGGCGACGAGCGGATAGTCGACCGGTTCCGTCGAGTACGTTCCGAAATCGACGACTTCGTGCCCGAGTTGCCGCAGACGCTCGCCGATTCTCGTCTTATAGACGAAGCCGGCGTGATCGGCGCCTAATGCGATTTTGAATTGTTTTCCAGCCATGTTATTGGCTAGGTTCCCGTCGTTGCGTAGACCGACCTTTGGCGTTCTAAGTCATGCGACGTCGCGAGGGTGTCGCGTTCGCGGGGACGCGGCGGATTTTCGGGATATACTTGCGTTCCGCCGCTCGGTTCCGGCGACTCTCGTCGCCTCCAACGCCCCGCTTGACGCGACCCTCGCGACGCCGCCGCATTAGATCACCTATGTCCGCTTCTGCAATGCCGAAAATATAGCTGGCATTCCTTGTTGCAAGAGCGCGGCGGTCTTCGAGAACGCTTCTTGGCCGGAACCGTACGGATCGGTCAGGTCGCCGAGGTTTGTGAGATCGTTGAACGAGGCGATTTTCGATCGATCGTCTTTGAAGAAATGGTGAAGATCGTTTCGTTGGCGGGTCGTCGCGGTGATGACGAGCGCTGCGCCGTCGACGAGCTCGCGCGTCAGCTGGCGTGCGCGATGGTCGTCGATCGAAAGGCCGATGTCCGCGAGCGCCGATCGCGTCAGTTCTGTCGCTTCATGACCTTCAAGCGCCGACATGCCCGCGCTCGTGATTCGTGCGCCGATCTTCTCGCGCGCGGCGAAATCGGAGGCGATCGCTTCCGCCATCGGGCTGCGGCAGATGTTGCCCATGCAGACGAAGAGCAACACCGGAGCGGCGCTATCGTCCGCGCGCTTCATCCATCATCGCCTCGACTTCATCGGCGCGTGGCAACCCGTCGATCGCGCCGATCCGCGTGCATGCGAGCGCACCCGCCGTTGTCGCCCATCGCGCCGCCTCTGCGATCGCGTCGGAGCCGACATCGCACTTGTGATGCTCGCACAAACGCCAGATGAGCGCCGCCATGAACGCATCGCCCGCGCCGGTCGTGTCGACGACGTCGACGCGCGGCGAGCGCGCTTCTCCCGTGGCGCCGTCCGCGGTCGCCCAGCGGCAGCCGTTCGCTCCCATCGTGACGACCACTGCCTGGATGTTGCCGCGGAGGAGTCCCGCCGGATCTCGATCGGCGATGCCGAGCGAGTCGAGGTCTTCGTCGGAGCACTTGACGATATGCGCCGCTTCGCACGCTTCATTCAATATGATACGCATCTCCGAGACGCTTGCGAAGATCGCCGGTCGTGGATTCGGATCAAACGTCACGAGACCGTGCTCGCGTCCGATCGCAGCCGCGGCAAGACATGCGTCGCGACCGGGCTGTCCGGCGAGCGTCACGCCGCCGAAGTGGATGCACTTCGCCCTACGCAACGTCTCGACGTCGAGATCGTCGGGTGAGAGACGAACGTCGGCTCCCGGACATAAGACCGGATAGAATTCGCGCGCGCCGTCGCGCCCGCGCGTGACGAAGATGAGCGACGTCGGCGTTTCCACTGCTCGCACGCCGTCGACGTCGACGTTCTCGTGCGCGAGCGTCCGCACGAGAAACTTTCCGAACGGGTCGCGACCGACGGCGCCGGCGAACGCGACACTGGCGCCGAGTCGCGCGATGCCGATCGCGACGTTGGAAACGGCGCCGCCCGCAGCGCGTTGGAAGAACTCGCTCGCGCCGATATCGGTGAGCTCCGGTTCGCCGAGGAGATCGACGAACGTCTCGCCTACGCACACGATGCGTCTCATCGCGCGCGTGCGCTCGCTCGGGCAGGGTTGACCGGAGGCCCGAAGAAAGCGGCGGGCCACCGATGAAGATCTGCTGCAGTTCTCGGTCGTATGCGCGCGCGCTTCAATCCGGCGATCTCACGCAGCTTGAGTGGGTCGACCGTTGCGCCAAGCTCGCGCTCGACGGGGTCGACCTCGCGAGCGCGCACTTTCCGCGCACCGACTTGGACTACCTCGCTCAGATCCGAAAGCTCTGCGTCGATCGCGGTCTTACTGTCGCGGCACTCGCATTCGACGGCGAGATCGGCGGCGATGCGGACATCGACGCTCAAGCGACGCTCATCGAGCAGTGGATCGCGAACGCGGCGGAACTCGGCGCGCCGCTCGTGCGGTTGTCATGCGGTTCGTCGACGGGCTCGCCGGGTGTCGCGTGGCGCGAGCTCATCCGCGGACTCAAAATCGTGACGCATGCGGCGAAAGAGAAGAACGTCACGCTTGCGCTCGAACCGCGCGAAGGATCGCTCGTCGCATCGCCTGCCGAGTGCAAACGCGCGTTGAAGGAATCCGATTCGGCGTGGCTGCGACTCGCGCAGGATACAAAAGCGGCGCTCGCACCCTCGGAAGACGGCGATGCGCTCTTCGATGAGATCGTCTTCGCGATCGCACGCGGCGATGACGACGATAATGCGCCGCGCACGCTGACGCGTCGCGGCTACATCGGGTTCATCACGATCGAATTGTCGGGCGCTGATGGAGATGACGCTGTGTCGGCATCGCTTGCACGGTGGCGCGGCGCATGAACGCCACATGCATGAACCGGACATGATACAAGGCCCGGCACATCTGCGCCGGGCCTTCATCTACCCCAAAGAGCCGCTGCCTACCCGAGATTTGAACCCGCTCGCGCAGGTGGGTGCCCGCCCTACCGCTGTTTAGGCTTCCCTCTCGTGGAGGGCTTGCACAAGGCGGTTCGGAGCCGCGGCTCCCGTTGGTGACTGTGTTGGTTCAATCACCGACAGCAGGCCGGCGCACACCCCAGGGTTGGCCCTAGAGTACCACGCGTTTTCGGGGAAGACAAGTCTTGACAACGCGCTTCGTTTGCCGATTTCTTCCAGCGTTGTACTGCGAAGCGCGGCAGAACAAGGACCGAGGAGGATGCAGGGCGTTGCAAGCGTGGAAGCGGTCGTCATGGCACGAGCGTTTCTGAGCGGCGAGCCGGCTCTTCGTTGCTCTCCCCTGTTCTTGCACCTGCGCCACACGTTCACGATCGCGCGGTCGTCCGAGGACGTCGCCGAATCCGTCTTGTTGGAACTGGACGACGGCGAGTTCACAGGACTTGGAGAGTGCGCGCCGTCAGGACGCTATGAGGAAAGCCCCGGGCTCGTCACGCGTCAGCTGCAAGCGGCCGACCTTCGCGACGTCGACCTGTTCGAGTTCGACGTCGCGCTCG
>DASQJC010000143.1:0-4142 GCA_035631255.1 Candidatus Eremiobacteraceae bacterium
ATGCGATCGCGGGGCTGAAGACGTTGATCGTCGCGCCGCTCAACACGTGATATGCGATGCCTTCGAAGATCAAAAAGCCCGCGAGCGTCACGACGAACGACGGCATGCGAGCGTACGCGACGAGTATGCCTTGTGCAAGACCGAGCGCGGCGCAGGCAGCGAGCGTCGCTCCGATCGCCGCAACGGCAGGCCACTGGTGCGTCTGCACGAGCAGTCCGAGTATCGTCGCGCCGAGCAGCGTGAGATAGCCGACCGACAGGTCGATCTCGCCGACGAGAAGGACGAAGACCACCCCGAGCGCGAGCACCGGTTCGTAGGAGAATTCTTGCGCCATGCCGGCCAGGTTGCGCAAGCTCAAAAACGCGCCATCCGTCCGAATGGCGAAGAAGGTCCAGATCAGGAGCGTCACCGCGAGTACCGGCAAGATGACGTAGAGCCTGCGCTGGCGAGTCACCGCTGCGAGACCTCCGACGAACCGCGTGCGCCCGTGATGGCCGCGACGATGTCGTTCGGTGTGACGTCGGCGATGTTGAACGTCGCGACGCGACGTCCTAGCCGCAGCACGATCGCCGTATCCGCGACGTCGAACACGTCGGCCAGGTTGTGCGTGATCAAGACGACGGCGTGGCCCCGTGCGCGCAAGTGACGGATCAGATCCAAGACCTGGCGCGTCTGTGCGACGCCGAGCGCTGCGGTCGGTTCGTCGAGGATGACGACACGCGGAGAGCCGACGAGCGTCTTGGCGATGGCGACCGCTTGACGCTGGCCGCCAGAGAGGAATTCGACCGGCACGCGCACCGACGGCATTTCGACTCGCAGCTCCGAGAGAGCACCCCGCGCCGCGACTTCCATCGTCTTGTCGTCGAGCGTGCCGAAAGCGCCGGCCGCCGGATTGCGGATGACGCTCTCGCGGCCGAGGAACAAGTTCGCCGCGACGTCGAGGTTGTCGCATAGTGCAAGGTCCTGGTAGACGGTCGCTATGCCCGCCTGCGTCGCGTCGTGGGGTGTTCGGAAATGGCAACGCTCGGTGTCCAAGTATATCTCGCCATCGTCCGGGATCAAGACGCCGGCGATGCACTTGATGAGCGTCGACTTGCCGGCGCCGTTGTCACCGAGGAGTGCCGTCACGTGAGCTTCGGGCGCTTCGAAATCGACCTGGTGCAAAACCGCGACCGGGCCGAACCGCTTCGAGATCCCCTTGGCTTCGAGAAGCATCAAATCACGCGCGGATGTGGTATGCCGAGCGAAGCTCGGCTGGCGTGCATGCAAGGCCGCGGCGGTCGAGCTAAAGCTCGACCGCTACTAAAGGAGAAGGTACGGAGCACGTTCACACGTGGGCGTGGAGGATCGGCGCCCTCGTCGCCTCGTTCTTCCCGTCGCGCCACAGCCAATAGTGGAAGTCGTTCTCCGTATTCATGGCGGCAGCTCCGAACTCGCTGCGCACGTTCAAGGCGATGACGCCGATCGGTTTCGAAGCGACGCTGGTGTCCGACCTTACCATGTGCGTCAACGCGGCTTCGCAAGCGGCTTGCGGGTGCATGCCTTCCGCCATGAGCATGACGATGTGGAAGCTTGTGCAATAATTCATGATGACGTCACCATCGCCTGTCGCGGATGCCGCGCCGGCGTTGTCGTCGGCGTAGAGCCCCGAGCCGATAAGCGCAGAGTCGGCCACTCGGCCGGGAATCCGCCATGCGAGGCCGCTCGTCGAGCAACCAGCCGCGACGTGACCGTCGCTGTCGAGGCCGAGCATGCCGATAGTGTCGTGGCCCATGTGAAAGCCGTCGCGCGCACTCGACTCGAGCCAACGCAACCAAGCCTCGCGACGCGGAGGAGTTAGAAGATGCGCCCACTTGAACCCCTCGGCTAGCGCGAAGCGCACGGCCCCATCGCCCGCCAACGTCGTATGCCTCGTCTTGTCCATGACCCGGCGCGCGACCGAAATCGCATTCGCGATGTTGCGCAAGTTGCAGACTGCTCCCGCTCGGTGCGACGTGCCATCCATGATCGCGGCGTCGAGCTCGACCTCGCCCTCGGCATTCGGCAGTCCGCCGAGGCCGACGCTGTCGACTTCCGGATCGTTCTCGACGACGTTGATGCCGCGCTCGATCGCATCGATGAGAGAACCGCCCGCCGCGTAAACTGCGGCGGCTTCCTCGTTCGCGGCCTGCCCCTGTGCCCAAGTGGAAAGAAAGATCGGCATCCGGCCCTCGCTACCGCGCATCCTAGCACAGGCCGCCAAGACGCACATCGCGGGTTCCAGGAAGGTCGATTCGTTTCATAACGGGTAGGTCGGCTATGAAACGACAAGGAATCCGACGCGCGATGAATTCGACCGAGCGAGTCCGGCGAAGCAGGCTGAAAGCACGGCAACGCGGTTTGTGCATCACGTGCTGCGTGCGCAAGCCTCGTCAAGGTCTTGCTGTTTGCGACGGCTGTCAGTCGACGGTGAAGCAGTACCGCCGCAAACGGCGTGAGGAGGCGTATCGTCAGGAAGAGATACGCCAGCTCATAGCCGGCCACGAGCGAGCGGGTGACATCGCTGAAGTGAGCCGGCTGCACAAAGACGCCGCGCAGCATTACCACGACGCGCTGCACGCTGAACGGTCGCCATCGTCGTCAAACGGCATCGTAAGCCAGTCAGTGTTGGCAGCTCCCGATCGCGCGCGATTGTGCGAGAAACTAGCGACTGCGCTCTTCTCGACGAGCACGCCGGAGAAAGCGCATCCGTGGCTCGAGCGTGCGCTGCGAGAATATTCGAGCGACTCCGCGCACGCCGACAAGGCGATCGCCGTGCTCAAGCGCATGGAGAATCATCGCTGGCTCGAGTGCAAGACCGACACGACTCCCGACATAATCGCCAAGGCGGTCGACATCGCCGAGCGAGCCGGCAACAAGCAGTTGGTGAAGCTGACGAAGACGCTGCTCGCTTATTGCCTGCACGTCGTCGGCCGTTATGAAGAGTCCGACGCGATGCTCAGCCGCATCGCGCGGGTGACCAACGATGACGACGGGCCCGTCCAGCTGCTCTACTACGATCAGCGTGCGATCAAAGCGGCCTTCGTGGGCGAGCGCGACCGGGCATATTCAGATTTCGAGCGAGCGGCGCACATCGGCGTCCATAAAGTCCGCGGTTACAGCCAGACGACGGTTTGGGATGATTACGCGCTCGCGGCGACCGCGCTCGGCGAGATCGACCTCGCAAAGCTTTGTCACGAACGGGCGCTGCTCGTCGCACGCCGCTACCATATCCACTGGCGTACGTCGTACCTGTGCTTGCGCTACGCCGACGTTCTCGCGCGCATGGGCCAGTTCGAGCCGGCGCGAGAGTACGTCATGGATGCTCTTTCCTACGATATCCATACGCCGAGGGTCACGACACTTCTCGCCGCCGTCGCGATTCCGCTCGCGATACATCTGCAAGACGATTGGCTGCTCAAGCGCTGCGCTTCGCCGAGAGCTCTCGACCTTGCGTTGCGGTCGGGCGAGACGATACTAGCGGCGCGGGTCGCGACAGCTTTCGCCCAATGGTACGCGAAAGCAGGCGAAGCGCGCGAGGCTCGAGCGGTCCTCAAACAGGCGCTGCGTTTAGTTCGCCACGTCTACTGGTGCTGGGACCTCGCTCTCGAAATCGCGCGATCGGGTTCTCCTTCCGACATGCCTCAAGCGCGCTCGCTGCTCGATGTGAGATCTAAACAGTCGCACCCGGAAGTCGCGCTCGCATGCCTGCATCTCTTCGATGCCTACGTCGCGCAGCGGGAGCAACGCCTCGATGCGAGCCAACGCCATGCCGCCGAGGCGGTCGCCGCATTCCGCGCGATCAAATGGGAAGCATACGCTGCGGCCGCTCACGCGTTGCTGCCGGGGACAACCGCCTATCAGACGAAACGCACCGAGAACGGCGTCGTCGACGGAATGCGGCCGATGCTCACGATACGAGAGCAGCAAGTCGCAGATCTCGTGCTGCACGGGCTGACGAACCGCGCGATCGCCGAGCGTCTGAACATCAGCGAGAACACCGTCGAGTCGCACATGAGCGGCATCATGAGCCGCCTCGGCGTCCGCTCGAGACATCAGCTCTCGGCGACGCTCTCCGAATCATCCGAAGAGCTGTAGCTGGCCGGCCGTAGTCGTCAGCCGCT
>DASQJC010000144.1:0-12291 GCA_035631255.1 Candidatus Eremiobacteraceae bacterium
TACGCTTTGTACCAGAACGCGCGAGCCGGATAGAGCGACGGATCCGACGTGTTGTCGACGGTGTTGACCTTGTAGTTCTCGACGCGCGCGCCGATGTTGAGCGTCACTCGGTCAGACGGCTTGATCGTGTCGTTGAGACCGACCGCGGTGAAGACCGGATTCACTTTGTTGAGGTTCGCGCGGAATGCGCTCTCGGTGACGACCCAGTTGCACGCCACCGGTCCGCCCGGCGAGTTGCAGCTTGCAGGAGTGCCGCCGGGCTCGAGATTCGTGCAGCCGCCGAAGAGACAGCCGTCGAGCGTGCCCTGGAAGGCGCCGTGACCGGGGCCGCGATACGTCGGCGGATTGTCCGGCACGCAGAAGACCTGCGTTCCCGTCGAATCGTAGCAAAGTCCGTTCGCGTCGATCAGGCTCGTCACACCCGGATCGTTGCCCGGGAAGCCGCCGGTCGTCGTGTAGCGCTGGATGCGCGTCGTCTCGTACAGAGCCGAGATCGTGATCAGGTTCTTGTCGTTGATCTGGTTCGAGTAGTCGGCGACGCCGCCGTATTGATGCGATGGCAGCTCGTAATCCGCGAGCTCGGCACCGTAGCAGCAGAACAGCGCCTGCGACTCGGGACCGTGGATGAACCAGTTCGAATAGTCGCCGAATCCGAAGACGCGCAAATACGAACTCGTCGAGAAGTTGTGCTGGTACTGGAGCTTCATGATTGTGTCGGAGTTCGTGTTCGAGTCGCGCGTGAACGGTTGGATCGGCGCGCCGAACGCGTGCGGCGTGCTCGGGAAGAGATACGGGATGACGTCGTTCGGGTTCGGCGCCTGCATGAGCGGGCCGTTGTACACGGCCATGTCGGCGAACGTCGTCGACGCGCTGTTATTCAAAAGGAACTGCGGCCCGCCGAGATCGTTCTGCGAGCTGTAGTAGTCGTTATAGAGATAGCTCGTCATGTAGAGCAGCTGGACGTCGTCGAGCGTGCCGACCCGCTGATGGATGTTCACGACGTTCTCGTGATCTTCAGTGTCGGCGATGCCGTACGCGTTGCCCGGCGTGAACGTGTTGGTGCTGTTGCCGAAATACGTCGTGTTGATCGGATAGAAATATCCTTGATTGATGTCGCTCGCGCCGTTGAACTGGTCGATGTAGCGATAGGCCTGGCGGACGTACGCGCTTCCTATATAGTAGGAGAAGCGCTGGTCGGGCGTCGCCTCGCCGACTTCATAGCTCACCTTGTTGTATTGCGCGGGGCCGCCCATGCCGAAGTCGAGCGTCTGGAAGCCGGGGTTCGTGCCGCGCTTGATGACCTGATTGACGTAGCCGGCGATGCCGGAGGAATCGGCATTCGGCGATGTGCCGCCGGTGTACACCTGCAGCTCTTGCTGGCCGAGGTTCGACAAGAAGGTCTGCGGCGCGTTGTCATACGTGCGGTTGACGGGGATGCCGTCGAATTCCCAACCGACCTGATCGAGGTCGCCGCCGCGGATGTAGATCGGCTGATACCAACCCTGCTGGCCCTGCACCGCCGACACGCCCGGCACCGACGCCATCTGGCCGTACGCCGAGTTGAGGTTGCCTGCGCCGGCGAGCGCCGTCGCGGCTTGGCCCTGCGCACCGCTCACCGAGTAGACGTTGCTCGTGACACCGGCGCGGACGAGTCCACCGGTCCCGGTCACGGCGACCCGGCCGATGACGGCCGCCGCCTTCTTGAGGACGATCGTCAGCGTCTGGTTCTGGTCGACGAGCACGTTGATACCGGCGAGCGTCGTCGGATCGTAGCCGGCGAGCGTCGCAGTGACCGTGTACGTGTCAGGCGAGAGCGAGACGAACGCGTACGCTCCGGTCGCGTCGGTCGTCGCCACCTCGCTTTGCGAGGGTGACGTGATCGATACTTTGACGCCCGATAGCGGCTGCTGCGTCGCCGAGTCGATGACGTGACCGCCGATCGCGCCGGTCGTGCCTGCGAACGCGGGCGAGCTGAGGGCAAGGGCTGCGCAAAGAGCTATCGACAACGCGGAAAGGCGCACTCGATATGCACGCATGAAGAACTTCCCTTCTGCCGTGACCGACGACGGATTATGTCGCCGCCCGTGGAATGCGCTGTACGTTCTTTTTCGGAACGCTTTGTCCTACGGCAGGTCTTCGGAGGCCGGCGATGATCACGCATACCGAATACGTCACGTTCAACACGAAAAACCGTTACGAGATCATCGATATCACCGACCGGGTCGAGAAAATCCGCGCGAGCGCAGGGCTGCGCGACGGTTTCGTCCTCGTGAGCGCGATGCATATCACGGCGAGCGTATTCGTCAACGACCACGAAGCGGGTCTGTGGCACGATATCATGGAGTGGCTCGAAAAGCTCGCGCCGCACGGACTCGACTATCGCCATCACCAGACCGGCGAAGACAATGCCGATGCGCACCTCAAGCGGATGCTGCTTGGCCACCAAGTGCTCGTGCCGGTCACAAACGGCAAGCTCGACCTCGGGCCGTGGGAGCGCATCCACTACGGCGAGTTCGATGGCCGCCGACCGAAGCGCGTGCTGTTCAAAGCCTTGGGAGAGTGAACTTGTCATGATCGCGAGCGGGTTACGGGTCAACGATCACACGGTGCTCAAGAGCGTCCGCGCTGTGTGTCCGAAGTGTTTCGCAGCCGATCCAGCGTTTGACCCCGAATATCCGACGGATATCCTCGATGGGCACCTGGTTACGCGCGATGGCCGCGTCTATCTACGGCGTTATTGTCGTCGCGGACACGGCGAGGTCTGGTCGCTCTACGAAGAGGACGCCGACTTGTGGCGCTATCTCCAAGAGTGGCGCGTGCCCACGAAGATCATCAATCCCGATACGACCGAGATATTCCCGGTGCCGATGGGTTATGAGCACGGACTCGGGCCGGCTCACTTGCAGCATTCGTGCATCTACCTGCTCGACATCACGTCGCAGTGCAACCTGTCGTGTCCGGCGTGCTACGCGAACTCGGGACCCGAACAGACAGCGTACCTGCCACTAGAATCGCTCCTTCGATCCGTGCGCACGGCGATCGAGCGCGAAAGCGGCCGGCTCGACGTCGTCATGGTGAGCGGCGGCGAGCCGACAGTGCATCCGCAGATATTGGAGATGCTCGACGCGCTCGCCGGCATGGCGGTGACGCGCATACTTCTTAATACGAACGGCATCCGGATCGCGAACGATGACGCGTTTCTGGAACGCCTTGCCGCATATCGGGACCGGGTCGAGATCTATCTCCAGTATGACGGCCAGCGCGAGGATGTGCATCGCACGCTTCGCGGACAGGATCTACGCGACGTGAAGCAGCGCGCGGTCGAACGATTGTCATCGGCGCGCATCTTCACGACGCTCGTCATGGTCGTCGCGGAAGAGAACGCCGACCTCATCGGTTCGGTCGCGAAGACCGCGTTCGATACGCCGTACGTCGGCGGAGTCTCGTACCAGCCTGTATTCGGATCCGGCAGAGCGCCGCAGTTCGATCCGATGGAACGCGTGACGACGACCGGCGTGCTTCGCAGGCTCGAAGAGCAAGTCGATACGTCCATCAAGGCTCGCGACCTCATCGCGCTGCCTTGCAGCCATCCGGATTGCTGTTCGATCGGCTACTTCTTGAAGGGATCCGACGGCCGCTATCGCTCGCTCGCCGACATCGTCGGTCACGACACGCTTGCGCGGTCGCTCGGCCTTGTCGCGAACACGATCGCGTTCGGTGATACGCTGCCGCAGATCAAGGCGGCGCTCGGCGGCGTGATGTCCGAGACGATGACGCTCTCGCGCCCCGAACTCATGCAAGCGATCGGCGTGCTATGCTCGTCGTGCGGCATCGGTGGCATCGGCGATCTCATCGCGATGGCTTTTCGACGCGATGCAGCCTCGACGTTCGTCGGCGAGCGCGTCAAGCGCATCACGGTGAAGCATTTCATGGATGCCGATACGCTCATCGCCGAGCGGCTCGAGCAGTGTTGCGTGCACGTCGGCACAGCAGGGAACGATCCGGTGCGAATGCCTTTCTGCGCCGCGCGCCTATTCCCACGATTGCGCGCTAAGGCTTTGGAAGGTTCGGTTCGGCGTCAAGCGGTCACGGCGCACGGAACAGCTGCGGAGAACGGGCGATGACGGATGAGGCGCGCGGTGAGCGCATCGAAGGCTGGGCATTCACGTTTTGCAAGGCGGCGTTCTTGGCGCTCATCTTCGAGCGCTACACGCTCTTGGCCACGGCGGCACTCGCTTTCGGATTATACGTCGCCGCCGCGATCTATGGGGTTCGCGAGTGGCGATGCTGGGTGAAGCCCCCGTGGGTGACGATCGCGATGGGCATAATCGCGGCGTGGCAGGTCTACGAGCTTTTTGTAGCGCGCCACTAGAGCAGTGGGGGGTTCAACAATATCGCCATATTGCAGGCGGTACCAAGCCCCAGCAGCAGAGCGGCAGCGATCGTCCCTATCAAGAGGTAAACTTTTGTTCGCGGACCGATGCCGCTTGCCGCATGCGATCTATAGACGTTGATGAACCATCCGAGAACCGCCACCTGGAGCAACAGATATAGCGGGATTATCCACTCTGGGTACAAGGAAGGAGCAGCTGAGAGTATCACGATTCCCGCGAGGGGCATGCCGATCACGTCGAGACCGGCGATCAGTAGCGGCGTGCAACCGATGGCCCATCCTTCCTCGGCCCTGCTGCGTGAGTTGCGCGGCGAAGTGGCGCCACAATCCGGACAGATCGTCGCCGTATCTAAGATCTCGTGGCCGCAGTTCGAACAGTTTTTCAAGCGGCTCCCGCCTCTGGTGAGCTAGTTGATGCTGTTTCCCATGAACATCGCCGTGCACGACCCGACGAGACCGAGGCCGACGGCGGTGATGATCGTGAACGTGAGCAGACCCGCGCGCATCGCGGGTGAAACGCCGCGGCGCAACGCCCATACGCACAACCAGATGAATCCTATCATCGCGACGACCTGCAAGCCGAGGAAAAGACCTTGGGGGTGACCGCCGAAGATCGGGTTCGTCATCGATAGCAGCGATATGTCGAGCGCGATCAAGAGGCTCGCTGCGAGGCAGCCTAGGCCGCTGCCGATGACCTCGTCGCCCTGACGGCTTCCGGTGGTATACTTCGGCGGCGGCGCGTTCGTCGCACCGCAGTGCGGACAGACGACTGCCGCATCATCGTAGGCCTGCGAACAGTTCTGACATAGCGGCAAGGGCGTGCGCTACGTGGTCGCGGTGATAGTGCGTCGAACGTTCGCCGAGCGCATCACCTTGACGAACTTGAACGCGAAAAACGCGAAGCCGCCGATGCATGCTATCTGTGCCGCATCGAGCCCGGCGACGGCTGTCGTGCTTTCTCTGAAAAACTCGATGACGAATCGGTACGTGCAGAACAGCGTGCCTTGCAGGAAGAACGTCGCGTTCTCCGGCGGATCGAGCTTCGCAAAGCGGCGTAGGACGAAGTACGTGATTGCGGCGCAGAGCGAAAGGTAAAGCTGCGTCGGATATCGCCACGCATCGTGCTGCCAGACGGACCCGCCTCCGTCTTCAGGCTTGCCGAAGCAGCAGCCCGCGAAGAAGCAGCCGATCCTGCCGACGGCTTCGCCGGCCGAAAGCGCAAACGCGAAGAGATCGCCTGTCGGACGCGTGATGCCGAACGCGCGCTTCGCGGCGATGACCGTGAGATATCCGCCGGCGATTCCGCCGAGTATGGACTTGCCCGGCGCGTCCGCGACGATGAGCTGCGCGAGGCCGGCGCCGATAAGGCCGCCGATCAGCGCGGCACCGGCGAGCGCCCAAATGCCGTCGGTCGCCATCCGGCGATGTCGCGCGGCATCGACGAAAGCCGCGAGTCCGATGAGGTACGCCGCGCCGTACAGCGCGGCCACAGCGAACGTCACGCGCCCCTATTCGCTAGCGCCCGGGAACCGGCCCTGTGACGGTCAGGCGAGCGGTTTGATCGATACGACGTTCGCGGGGTCGAAGGTCGTGCAACCGGTCCATCCGCCCGTCGAATCTTTGGTGCTACAGATCTGCCAGGTCGCGCCCTTGATGATCATACCCTGGAGCGTCGATCCATCCGCCATCTTCATCTGGCACATGCGCATCGATGCCGCATATTCTACTACTGTTGCATCGCCGCTACCGGTACCGCCGCCATTGGACACATCAGCCTCCCATCATGGAAGAAAGTCGCGACGTGTTCACCCGTCGTTGCGGGCGTACCTAGCGGCGCGGGATTGGTCCCTCGCCGGGATGCGTGACCATGTGAGGTTGCGCACGAAATCGCAAAAACTCGACGCGATTGCGACCGGAGCGCTTCGCTTCGTACATCAGACCATCCGCGACTTCTAGCAGTCTGTCCGCCGGCTGACGATCGTCGCTCGCTATGTCCACCGGATAGTGCGCGACGCCGATGCTCACGGTGATCTTCACCGCTTCGCCGAAACCGGTCGCGTCGACGTTCCCACGCACGCGCTCTGCGATCTCGACGGCCGCATCTTTCGTGCGGTCGACGAGCGCGATGCAGAACTCATCGCCGCCGTTGCGGCCGGCGAAGCCGCCGCTCTTGTCGGCGATGTCGCCGAAGAGCGCCGCGAGCGCTCGCAACAATCGATCGCCGGCCGCGTGGCCGAACGTATCGTTATAGAGCTTGAAACGGTCGGTATCGACGAAGAACAGACCGACATCGCGCTTCGCCGCGATCTCTTCGCGTAGGCGTTTGCGAAACGCGATCGGCGTCATGAGGCCGGTAAGACCGTCAACGGTCGAATCTCGACGGACGACGTCGGCGAATCGCGCGCGCTCGAGCGCGTCGGAAGCGAGTCGCGACACCGTCAGGATCGATCGCAGGTCGTCGGCGGTGAATGGCGCGTCGAGGATACGCTCGAGGTACAATACGCCGATGACCTCGGGCGAAAGTCCTCGACCTCGCGAACGGACGAGCGGAACCGCGAGCGCCCACACACGATCGCGACTGCCGGCTACGGGCACGGCTTTGTCCGACCACGTCTGAGTCGAAGCGTCGATGACTTCGACATCGGAGGGGATGTCGAGACGCGAAGGGCCGGCGGCGATCGAAGTCTTCGTATCGCGCGCGATGTCGATGACCGAAGCCCCGTCGTACGGCGCGCCTTCGCGGAGCAAGCGAAAAGAAGTGTCGCCACTGCGCGCGCCGAGAATCAATCGGCCGTCTTCGATGTAGAAACACAGCATCGTCCGCGCTGGGACGAGAACGGCGAGACGATCGAGGATACGCCCGCACGTCGCACGCGTCGAATCTGTGACCGCATCAGTCAGCGATGGCACGAGATGCTGGAGAAGGTCGAAGCGGTGCTCGGCGACGATCGCGCGTGTAGCAAGGCGCTGGTTTCGAACCGCGAGCAAGATGATGGCTGCGGCACCAGAGAGACCCAAAACCGTCAGCACCCAATCAGCGATGCTCACGCTATCCTCGTTCGCCTTGAGAGACCGCGGTTTGGTCGAGCTAAAGCTCGACCGCTACGACCATCCTCTAAGTTTTTGGCTTGAGCGGTTTCGCGGGGTTACCCGCGACGCGTTCGCCTGCCTGCACGTCGCGGATGACGACGGAGCCGGCACCCGTGAGGGCGTCATCGCCGATGGTGACCGGGGCGACGAGCGACGAGTTCGAGCCGATGAATGCCTTGCGCCCGATCTTCGTCTTGTTCTTGTTCTTGCCGTCCCAGTTGCACGTGATCGTTCCCGCACCGATGTTCGCCTCGGCGTCGATCTCCGCGTCACCGAGATACGATAGATGTTGGGCCTTCACGCCTTTGCCCATCACCGTCTTCTTCAGCTCGACGAAGTTCCCGATCCGCGCGTCTTCGGCGACCTGAGCGCCCATGCGGATGTGGGCGAACGGCCCGACCGTGACGCCCGAGCCGATGGAGCTGTCGCGCACGATCGAGTACCACACTTGAGCGCGGTCGCCGACCTGTGCGTTCTCGAGCATCGAATCCGGGCCGATCACGCAGCCCGAACCGATCGACGTTTTCCCGCGCAAATGCGTGTTCGGCAAGACGACCGTGTCGTTGCCTGCGGCGACCTGCGCATCGACGTAGGTCGTCGACGGATCGACGATCGTCACTCCGGACAGCATGAGCTCCTCGAGGATGCGACGCTGCATGACGGCGCGGGCAGCTGCGAGCTCGACCCGATTGTTGATCCCCATGACGAGTCGTGCGTCTTCGCAGACGACTGCCTCGACGACGCCTTTATCAGCGACGATCGACGCGATGCAGTCGGTGAGATAGAGCTCGCTCTGTTTGTTATCCGGTTTCAGCCGTCGAAGGTGCGTGCGCAGCGATCGCTCGTCGAAGCAGTAGATGCCGGTGTTCACTTCGTCGATCGCGCGCTCGGATTCAGATGCGTCGACGTTCTCGACGATCTTCGCCACATGACCGTTCTTGCGGATGACGCGACCGAAGTTCGTCGGCAAGGTGACATGCGCGCTGACGAGCGCCGCCGGCGCGCCATTCGATGCGCGAGCCGCCGTGACATCGCGCAGAAGCGATGCGGGCGCGAGCGGCATGTCGCCGCTGGCGACGAGCACTTGACCATCAATCTCTTCGAGAGCCGCCATCGCCAGCTGCATGGCGTGGCCGGTGCCGTTCTGCGGATCTTGCACTATGCAACGGATGCCGAGCGCTTCGATCGCAGGTCGCAGTTCGGGGCTGACGATTGCCGCGATCTCGTCCGCACCGGCGCCGCGCACCGAATCGAGCACGTGCTCGATCATCGGTCGGCCGCACAATTCGTGGAGCACTTTCGGCGTGCGGCTCTTCATGCGCGTGCCTTTGCCGGCCGCCATGATGATCGCGCGCGTCTTCACGAAGACGTCCCAGAGGCCGCCGCCTGTTTCGCCGACGTCAGCCGATCGAGCAAAGCGTCGATCCGAGCGACGCTCGTTTCGCGCCCGATGATGCTCGTCACCTCGAAAATGCCCGGACTCACCGCCTGCCCGGTCAATGCGACGCGCAGCGGATGGATGAACACCGCTGCCTTGGCACCGCTTTTTTCCGCAAGCCCACGGATCGCCGTTTCTATGTCGGCTTCGCCGAATCCGGGCGCGTCCGCGAGCGCCTGCCGGACTAGGCGAAGCCGCTCGACCGTTTCCGGCGCCTTGCAATGTTTGTCGAGCGCCTCTGCCGTCGGTTCGACAGGGCCGTCGGTGAAGAAGTACGCGCCGAGTTCGATGACATCGCCGAGCGTGTGCACGCGATCGACGAGCAGGCCGGTCACTCGTTCGACGTGCTTGAGGTCCGTACGCGTCGCCGACGGCATCCGTTTCGGCAAGAGCGCTGCGACACGATCCGCCGCGACGTGGAGCGGCACGTCCTTCAAGTACTCTTTGTTCATCCAGCCGAGCTTATTCAGGTCGAAGATCGCCGAGTGCTTGACGACGTCATCGAGCGTGAACTCCTTCACGATCTCCTCGAGCGGCATGACCTCGCGATTGTCGCCGGGCGACCAGCCAAGCAAAGCGAGAAAGTTGACGAGCGCTTCGGGTAAATAGCCGAGATCGCGATAGTCATTGACGAAGGTCGCGCCATCGCGTTTGCTCAGCTTGCGGCGCTGCTCGTTGAGGATGATCGGCAGGTGCGCCATCACCGGCGGCGTCCAACCGAACGCTTCGTACATGAGCAGCTGCTTCGGCGTGTTCGCGAGATGCTCTTCACCTCGGATGACGTGCGTGATCTCCATCGCGTGATCGTCGACCACCGCCGCGAAATTATAGAGCGCGACACCGTCGCTCTTGACGATGACGAAATCACCGATCGTGCCCGCAGGAAACGTCACGTCGCCGCGGATGACATCGTTGACCGTCACCGCACGCGCCGGATCGACGCGGAAGCGAAGCGCTGCATCACCTCGTTCGGCACGAAGCCGATCCCGCTCGGTCCCCGACAGCGAATCGCAATTGCAGACCGGGCTTTGTTTTTGTAGCGGTCGACGTTTATCGTCGACCGCCGCGGCCTTGCTTTGTGAGGCCGTCTCCGGTCGACCATGAAGGTCGACCGCTCCACTTTCGACGTCGCGTTCGACGTCGTCGGGCTCAGAGTCGTCGGGTTCGTCGTCGTCGCCTTCATCCGACGCGTCGACTGCTTCGGCCGGCGGTTTGACGCAGAAGCATTCGTAGACCCGGCCCTCGGCGACGAGTTGCGCGGCCGCTTCCGTATGGAGCGCGCGGCGCTCGCTCTGGACATATGGCGCGTGCGGGCCGCCCGCATCGGGACCCTCATCCCAATCGAGCTTGAGCCAGCGCAGCGCGTCGTAGATGCCTGCGGTAAATTCGGGCTTGAAGCGCGCGGCGTCCGTGTCCTCGACGCGCAAGACGAACTTGCCGCCGTGATGTCGCGCGAACAGCCAATTGAATAGCGCGGTGCGAGCGCCGCCGACGTGGAGAAAGCCGGTCGGGCTCGGAGCGAACCGCACCCGCACGTTTTCGGTCTTCAAGGCGGAAGTTATGCCTCGACCCGCTTTCCGCAGGCCTTGCGCACGAAGTCGATCGTCGTCGCGATCGGCGTGCCCGGCGTGAAGACCGCCGCGACGCCGGCGTCGAGCAGCGGCTGGATGTCTTCGTTCGGAATCGTGCCGCCGCCGAACAAGATGATGTCGGACGCTTTGTGCTCGTCGAGCAGCTGCTTCATGCGCGGGAAGAGCGTCATGTGGGCACCGGAGAGCACGGAGAGACCGATGCCGTCGACGTCCTCTTGGATCGCCGCTTCGACGACCTGTTCCGGGGTCTGATGCAACCCTGTGTAAATGACCTCGAAGCCCGCATCGCGCAGCGCACGAGCTATCACTTTAGCGCCGCGGTCGTGACCGTCGAGCCCCGCCTTCGCGACGAGGATGCGTATCGGTCGCGCCATCAGATGAACGCCGGCTCGCGGTAGCGGCCGAACACCGGCACGAGTGCTTCCGAAATCTCGCCGAGCGTCGCCTGCTTGCGCACGCAGTCGAGGTAATGCGGCATAAGGTTTTCGTCGGTCTCAGCAGCGCGCCTGAAGGCTGCGACCGCAGACTCGACCGCGGCTCCATCGCGACTTGCTCGGAATGCTTGGACGCGCTCGCATTGCTCGAGCTCCATTTGGCGGCCGATCTTGAGCAACGGGATCTGCTGTTCTTCTTCGACGATGAACTCGTTGACACCGACGATGATGCGCTCACCGTTCTCGATCTCGCGCTGGTAGCGATACGACGCGTCGGCGATCTCTTTCTGGAAAAAGCCCGCGTGGATCGCCGGGATGACTCCGCCGAGTTCGTCGATGCGCCGGAAGTACTCTTCGGCCGCGTCTTCCATCTCGTTCGTCAGCTTTTCGACGAAGTACGAGCCGCCGAGCGGATCGATGACGTTCGTCACGCCGGTCTCGTACGCGAGCACTTGCTGCGTGCGCAGCGCGATCTGCACGTTCTTCTCGGTCGGCAGCGCGAGGACTTCATCGAGCGAATTCGTGTGGAGCGACTGCGTGCCGCCGAGCACCGCCGCCATCGCCTGGAAGGCTGTGCGCATGATGTTATTCTCGGGCTGCTGCGCGGTCGCCGAACAGCCTGCGGTCTGCGTGTGGAAGCGCAGCGTCCACGAGCGTGGGTTCTTCGCGCCGTAGCGCTCGCGCATGTGGCGCGCCCAGATGCGCCGCGCCGCCCGGAACTTCGCGATCTCTTCGAAGAAGTCCGAATGCGAATTGAAGAAGAACGAAAGCCGCGGCGCGAAATCGTCGACGTCCTGGCCGGCGTTCATCGCCGCTTCGACGTACGCGAATCCGTCGGCGAGCGTGAACGCGAGCTCTTGCGCGGCGGTCGATCCGGCTTCGCGGATGTGGTAACCCGAGATCGAAATCGTGTTCCACTTCGGAACGTTCTTCGAACAGTAGGCGATCATGTCGGTGATGATGCGCATCGACGGCTCTGGCGGGTAGATCCATTCTTTCTGCGCGATATACTCTTTGAGCATATCGTTTTGCAGCGTTCCGCCGAGTTTCTCTTGCGGCACGCCCTGCGACTCCGCCGTCGCGATGTACATCGCGAGTGCTACCGGCGCAGTGCAGTTGATCGTCATCGACGTCGTGATCTTGCCGAGGTCGATGCCGTCGAAGAGGTCTTGCATGTCCTTGAGCGTCGCGATCGCGACGCCGCACTTGCCGACCTCGCCGAGCGCTCGCGGATGGTCGGAGTCGTAGCCCATGAGCGCGGGCATATCGAACGCGACCGAAAGGCCCGTCTGACCTTGCGAAAGGAGGAACTTGTAGCGCTCGTTCGTCTGCGTCGCGGTGCCG
>DASQJC010000145.1:0-3169 GCA_035631255.1 Candidatus Eremiobacteraceae bacterium
CGATTTCGTGCTTGCCGCGCGGAAGATCGAGGCGCGCTTCCCAGAGCGTCCAACGCCACCGCTCGCGCCGGCCGAGCAGGTCGGCCTCCGTCCACGTCTTGCCGCCGTCCGTCGACACCTCGACGCTGTCGACCGGAGCGCCACCGTTGCCGATCGCGTAGCCGGCGATCGTGTTCGGACCTTCCTTGAGCGATGCTCCCTTGGCCGGCCGGCAGATGACGGCGTTGAGCGCGACTTCTTCGATCGCCGGCACTGACGCCCAGTCAGCTGATTCGGCTCGCACGTCGGGCGCGAAGATCTTGTACGACTTGGCCTGGTAGTAGTTCGTCGACTCATCCGGCTGGACCGTGATCGTCGTCAACCACTTCACGCTGCGCGCGCCGATGTAGCCGGGCACGATGTTGCGCAGCGGGAAGCCGTGAAGCGGATCGAGCGGAAGGCCGTTCATCTCGTACGCGAGGAGCGTTTCATTCGCGAGCGCTTTGTCGATCTCGATCGACGCGCCGAAGCCGATGATGTCGCCGTGCTTCTCTATCTCGTCCGCGCCGATAAATGCCACGTGGCGGCCCTCACGCTTGGGCTTCGCTTCTCGGAGGACATCGGACAGTCGGGCGCCGGACCAGAGCGCATTGCCGATAGCCTGCGATCCCCACTCGACTTCGCCGGGAATCGGAGCGATCGCGATCATCTCGGTGCGGCGGTTGCCGGCGCACTGGAGCGCCGCCATGACCGTCGCTTTCTCGAATTTCGAGCGCAAGTCGCGCATCGTCAGCCGAAGCGGCCTCTCGACGGCGCCCTCGATCGTGAGCACGAAGCGGTCTTCGTCGATCGCCGGTATCGTGCCGTGAGTGCGGACGTAAAACCACTCGGTGGGCGTGACATCATCGCGCACGAGTGCGTCGAGCGGCGGCTCGCTGTTGAGCGGCTCGGATGTGCGGATGATCTGCTTCGATGCACCTTGCGCGGTCGTCACGACGCGAAGGTTACCGCGCGCGCCACGTCTGTCCTGGGCTCGATGGTATCTGGATGTGAGGCGCTGCGACCTTAGCGGGAGGCGGCAAGCGGCGCTTTCCATAACGACGGCTACAACGACGGATTCACGGGCGCGTGGCGGAATAGGCAGACGCGACGGACTTAAAATCCGTTGGCCGCAAGGCCATGTGGGTTCGACCCCCGCCGCGCCCAAAAACATGTCGTCGCGGAACACGAGATCGTCGCAGAAAAAAGGAGCGGTCGAGCTTTAGCTCGACCGCCGCGGTTTGTCCGTTATCAGACGCTATTGATCGTCGCTGTCGCCGTTGTTGTCGTCGTTGTCGCCGTTCCGGCGACCCATGCAGACTAGCTGTCCGCGGACGTTGCCGATCGGTCCGCGGCAGTTGCGCAGGTTGATGCTCGACGAAACCCACGCGCCGTTGCCGTTCTGGCATTCCGCGTGCAGCACGCCGTTCTGGATGAAGCCGTTGCGGCATGACGTGCGCCATGTGCCCGGCGGCAGTACCGACGACGCCTCGCCGTTCGCGCAGTAGAGGCGGCCGTGCGTGTTCACGACTTCACTACGCGGGCACAACGTCGTGTCGACGGACGAGTTGTTATAGTTGCCGTTACCGTCGTCGCAGTCAGCGTAGAGCAGGCGACCGTCTTCACGCGCATCGCGGCATGAATTGCGCCAGTTGCCGCCGGGCAAATAACCGCCGCTCATGTTGCCTTCGCAGAAGAGATTGCCTCGCGAGTTACCGACGAGACGCGTCGGGCACTGAGCGAGATTGAGCGAGGTGCTCGTCCATCCGCCCGAACCGTTGTCGCATTGCGCGAAAAGGGTCCCGCCCGAATTGCTCGCGTTGCGGCAGCTTGCGCGCCACGATCCGCGAGGCAGGTTCCGGCCGATATTGTAGCCGCCCGTTCCGCAGACGAGCTGGCCGTCGTTGTTCGCGATCTGGCTGCCCGCACAGCGGTTGTAGTTGATAGTCGTCTGACGCATCGTGCCGCTGATGTCCGGACAGGTCGCGTTCAAGACGCCGAAGTTGGTCGAGATGTTCGTACAGGATTCGCGGTAGCTGCCTGGCGGAAGCTGTTCCGCCGAGGCCGGCGTCAGCAGCCCGAGCCACATCGTGGCAGCAGCTGCGAACGCCATCATACCAGCAATACGCATTGTGTTTCGTCCTCCGGTATTTAATGTTCCCACCCTAGTCTAGGCTGAAAACGAACCGGATGCCCGCTCGGTTCCGTCCCCGACAAAACGTGAGGCCGCGGCGATCGACCATAAAGGTCGACCGCTCCAACTCCTATTGTCCGCCTATTGACCGCCCCGGACGGACGCCCACTCCTGAGCCGGGATTTGGGCGGAATCCGGGCCGTCGAGTTCCATCCATAGACTTGCGGCTTTGCCCGGGTTCTTCGTCATCGGGATGTTGCTCGGAATCGCCGTGTAGACCGAGACGTCCGGCGTCTGCGAGAACGCGGCGGTCATCGGCGTCGCTTCCGCATCGTATATGTTGAGCGGCGCCAGGCCGTAGAGCAGCTCGACCGTCCGCAAGATCGACGGGATGTCGTAGAGCGTGTCATCGACGTGCGAGCGCCGCACGTATGGGCCCATCGCGAACGCCGGCATGCGATGCGAGTCGACATGATCGCCCGTGCCTTGCGGATCATCCATCGTCACGAAGACGACGGTGTTGCGCCAGTCTGCACGCTTCGACAATCCGGCGATGATCTCGCCGAGCGCGACGTCGTTGTTCGCGACGTACGACGCAGGCGTGTAGAACCCGGCCTTCGTCCCCGCGGTGTGGTTGGTCGGCAGCGTCATGTACGAATACGCCGCGAGTCCGTGAGCGGAGACGTCGTCGAGGAAAAGCTTCGCGCGCTGTGTGTCGAGGACACCGTAGTCGACGTGCGCGCCCGGAAACTCGGTGTCGGCGTGCGCTCGCAGACCCGACGCGATGCGGCCGTCGGCACTCATCGTCATCTCTTCGCCGTAGACGCGATACGAAACGCCTTTGCGCTGGAGTTCATCGATGAGCTCACCGCGCGGACCGAACACGGCAGACACGTTGACGCGGGGTCCGTCCGGCAGAGCGCTCAAGTCCTTGAACCAATCGAAGTCCATCGCCGCGAGCGAGACCGTGTCTTCGCCTGCCTCTGCGTAGGGCCAAATCGAATACGCGACGCGCTT
>DASQJC010000146.1:0-5433 GCA_035631255.1 Candidatus Eremiobacteraceae bacterium
CTCGACGCGCTGCGCGCGCTCGATTGGGTGCCGCGTGCGGTCCGTCAGAAAGCGCGCGAGATGGAGCGCGTCTTCGCCGACCTCGAAAATCGGCTCGGCCGAGTTCCCGAAGACGATGAAGTCTCAGCGGCGCTCTCGATAACCGTTCGCGAATATCACGGCTTGCTGCTCAAGATCCGCGGCACGTCGATCCTCTCGCTCGAAGAGTTCTTGCCCAACGAAAAGGGCCACGACGTGGCCCTCATGGACACGCTCAAGGATAATACGCCTGATCCGACCCACCTCATCGAATCGAACGAGGTGCGCGGCGCGCTCGCATCGGCCGTCGACAGCCTGCCGGCGCAAGAACGGACCGTCATCTCGCTCTACTATTTCGAAGGCCTGACGCTCAAGGAGATCAAGAGCGTTCTCGACGTCTCGGAATCGCGCGTCTCGCAGATCCATGCGCAAGCGGTGATACGGCTGCGCTCGAAACTGAAGGCGATGCACGTCGACATGGGCTATCGCGAAGGCGACCCGAACGTCAAGCAAAAGTACGTCCGAAAAAAACCACAAGCGCCCCAAACCGCGTCACAATAGCGTCTCGTCGTTCGCCGATGTAGTAGGCCGAGCGAAGCTCGGCTTTTCTTATGGCTTGAACCATAGCCGAGCTCCGCTCGGCCTATTACATTCTATCCACAGGCAAGCCGACCAAGGTTGGGGCCGTGAGAAATCCGAAGCAACACGCACATGAGCTTCTTGTCGTCACTGCGAGCCGGACTCGCGAAAACGCGCGATCAGCTTGCAGGGCACTGGAATGCGCTCATCGGCCGGCAGATGGTCGACGACGCGTTCTGGGAGGAGCTCGAAGAGACGCTCATCGCCGCCGACTTCGGCGTCGCCACGACGGAAAAGATCGTCGACCAACTGAAAGTCGCCGCGCAGCAGCAGAATCTGCGTGTCGCGGGTGACGTGATCCGCGTTTTCCGTTCCGATGTCGCCGACTACCTCAACCATCCGTCTATCGCTCCAACGCCGCAAGGCTCGAAACCGCACGTCGTCCTTGTCGTCGGCGTCAACGGCTCGGGCAAGACGACGACGATCGGCAAACTGGCCGCGCAAGAGCGATCGCGCGGCAGATCCGTCATGCTCGTCGCCGGCGATACGTTCCGGGCAGCAGCGGCCGAACAGCTCGAGGTCTGGGCCAAGCGGAGCGGTGCGGAGATCGTGCGGCAACGCGAGGGCGCCGATCCCGCGGCGGTCGTCTTCGACGGGCTCGCAGCGGCGAAATCGAGGGGCGTCGACGTTGTCTTCGTCGATACGGCAGGACGACTGCAGACCAAACACAACTTGATGGAAGAATTGAAGAAGATACGGCGCGTCATCGCGCGCGCGGTCGACGGTGCGCCGCAAGAGACATTGCTCGTCCTCGACGCGACGACAGGACAGAACGCGATCTCGCAGGCGCGTCTTTTCCACGAAGCCGGCGACGTCTCGGGCATCGTCCTCACGAAACTTGACGGCACTGCCAAGGGCGGGATAATCGTCGCGATCATGGACCAGATCGATCTGCCGGTGAAGTACGTCGGCTTCGGCGAGCAGGTCGATCAACTCAAGACGTTCGATCCTCAATCGTACGTCGAAGCGCTATTCTGATCGGAGAACGCATAGGTGTCTGATAAAGAGAAAGCCCTCGAGAACGCCGTCGCTCAGATCGAGCGTCAATTCGGCAAGGGCTCTATCATGAAGCTCGGCGAGGCCGCCGCGGCGATGCAGATCGAAGTCATATCCACTGGAAGCATCGCGCTCGATCTCGCGCTCGGCGTCGGCGGCATTCCGCGCGGCCGCGTCGTCGAGATCTACGGGCCGGAGTCGTCGGGCAAGACGACGATCGCGCTCCACTGCATCGCCGAGGCGCAGGCCAACGGCGGCACCGCTGCGTTCATCGACGTCGAGCATGCGCTCGATCCGGGATACGCGCGCAACCTCGGCGTCGACCTCGACAACCTGCTCGTGTCGCAACCCGACACCGGCGAGCAGGCGCTCGACATCGCCGAGATGCTCGTCCGCTCGAATGCGGTTGACATGGTCGTCATCGACTCGGTCGCGGCGCTCGTGCCGAAAGCCGAGATCGAGGGCGACATGGGCGACGCGCACGTCGGCCTGCAGGCGCGACTCATGTCACAGGCGCTGCGCAAGCTCACCGCGGCGATCAGCAAGTCGCGGACGACGATGATGTTCATCAACCAGATCCGCGAGAAGGTCGGCGTCATGTTCGGCAGCCCCGAGACGACGAGCGGCGGCCGGGCGCTCAAGTTCTACGCGTCCGTTCGCCTCGACATCCGTCGGCTCGAGTCCATCAAGATAGGCACCGATGTCGTCGGATCGCGGACGCGCGTCAAGGTCGTCAAGAACAAGGTCGCGCCGCCGTTCAAAGTCGCGGAGTTCGACATCACCTACGGCAAGGGCATCAGCAAGACGGGTTCGCTCATCGACGTCGGCCTCGAGCAGAACATCATCGGCAAGAGCGGCTCCTGGTATACGTATGGAGATCAGCGCATCGGTCAGGGCCGCGAGAACGCGAAGGCGTACCTCGAAGAGCATCCTGATACCGCTGCCGAGCTCGAAGAGAAGATACGCGCGCTCATCGCCAAGCCGTCTGTCGGCGTCGACAACGGCAGTCTGCGGTACGCCGTCGTCTCGGAATAGCGGTCCTTCGTGCCCCAGCGAGCCGACGGCCACGCGCTAGCGGCAGCCGTTCGGCTGCTGTCTATCAAGCGTCTCACGAAAGCACGTCTCGCGGAGAAGCTCACCGATCGCGGCTACGCGCCCGACGCGATTCGCGAGGCGCTCGAAGAGTGCGAGCGGCGCAAGTATCTCGATGACCGTGCGTTCGCGACGCTTTACGTACGCGGCGCTCTCGATCGCAAGCCGGTCGGACGCCTCGTGCTGCTGCGCAACCTTGTCCGCAATGGCATCGATGAGGACCTCGCCGCCGAGATCCTCGACGAAGCCGATCGTGACGAAGATGAGCGGATCGACCTGGCTCTCGCGAAACTCGTGGCTTCACGCCCGCAAGACGGATACGGGCAACTCGGCCGCCGGCTCGAACGCGCCGGCTTCGGCGCGCCTTCCATCGTACGGGCCTTGCGTCGCCGAGCGGAAAGCCGCGGTCCGCTGATCGGCGCCGATTCCTTCGAGGAGCTAACGTGACGGCAGGCTCCCCGGGCGAACAGCCGACGACGATCAATCTCGGCGGCGGATTCGTCTTTTTGCGCCGTGTCGACGGTCATGCGGCGATCGTCGTGTCGAGCATCGCCGGAACGGGCGCGATCGGGATGATGAGCGCCGCCGATGTCGATGCGCGCGCTGACGACTCCCTTCGCCAGTGGCTCCAATGGTGGGCCTTTCCCGACCACGCGCGGATCCGGCGCGTCAATCAGGTGCATGGCGGTCGCGTCGTCTCAGCTTCGTCGTACAACGGCGGCGCGCCGGACGCGGACGGCGTCTGGACACGCGATTCGTCCGACCTCCTCGTCATCCGCGCCGCGGATTGTGCGCCGGTGTGGATCGTCGACCCGCCGCACAAGACGATCGCGCTCGTCCATGCCGGCTGGCGTGGCGTGACTGCCGACATCATCGAGCACGCGCTCGAGGCGTTGGAGTCTGCAGGCGCACATCGCGAAGATCTCCATGCCGCGATCGGCCCGCACATCGGTCCCTGCTGCTTCGAGGTCGGCCCCGAAGTGAGCGCGCTCTTCCTCGACGATGTCGGGGCGGTCGGCGAACCTTCGCTCCTGGTCGTCGAGCGCAAACGCGCGGACGGCGTATCGCTCGATCTCGGCGCCGCGATCGAACATCGGCTCATCGCGGGCGGCGTCTCCGATGCCCGCATCGACGCGGCCGACGCCTGCACGCGGTGCCACAAGGACTTGCTTCATTCGTATCGGCGCAACGGCACTGGCGGGCCGCTCATGGCGGCGATCGCGGCCGTCCTGCCGTAGAGGCCTCGCCCAAGCGAGCCGCAAACAACTCGCGACCTTCTCGAAGAGTGGGGATTTTCAGTCATATGACCGCGACGCAGCGAGTGCCGAGCATCCGCACCGCGCTCGTCGTCGACGACGAGCCGCATGTCGTCGAGCTCATCTCCGATGTGTTGACGTCGGAAGGTTTCTCGGTGTCGACGGCGGCCGATGGACCGGCCGCGCTCCGGCGGGCTCGCGCAAGCCAACCCGACGTCGTCGTGCTCGACGTCGGTCTGCCTGGTCTTGACGGCTACGAAGTGTGCCGCGCTCTGCGCAAGGAAGCGCCGGTGCCGATCGTCTTCGTCACGGCGCGCGGTGCTGAGGTCGATCGGATCGTGGGACTCGAACTTGGCGCCGACGATTATGTCGTCAAGCCATTTTCGCCGCGCGAACTGCTCGCTCGCGTCCGTGCGGTTCTCCGGCGAAGCGGCGTTCCCGAACCGCCGCCGATGCAAAGGCGCGTCGCCGGAGATCTCGCGATCGACGCCGATAAGCGCGAAGTCACGCTGGGTGGCAGACGAGTGGACTTGAAGCCGCGCGAGTTCGACGTCCTGTGGTTATTCGTGCGCAACGACGGTCGTGTGTTCACCCGCGAGCAGCTCATCGAGACGCTGTGGGGCTTCGATTTCGAGGGTGATCCGCGCACCGTCGACGTCCACATCCGTCGCATTCGCCGCGCGCTCGGCGACCGCGCCGACAAACCGCGCTACCTGCACACGATCCATGGCGTCGGTTACAAGTTCACGTCGTCGTCGGATTGACGA
This sequence comes from Candidatus Eremiobacteraceae bacterium, assembly GCA_035631255.1. Lineage (GTDB taxonomy): Bacteria > Vulcanimicrobiota > Vulcanimicrobiia > Eremiobacterales > Eremiobacteraceae > JANWLL01. The sequence continues at coordinate 4,769 of DASQJC010000146.1, forward strand.
CGCGTCGGCGCCGCTTCCGCAGGCGCGCTCGCTCGAGATGCCGCTGCGCGCTCTCGCACACGAGCGATGCGTCGCGCCGTTGCTCTTCATCGAAGTGACGGGATTTGGCGCCGGCACGGGTTCGCGAGTCCGTGCGCAGGCGACCACCGCGATCGAGGCTGCGTTGCGCGCAGCTGCCGGAACGCTCTTACGCCGCGACGACATCGTCGTCTGCGGACCCAACGCGAGATGGTATGCGGCGCTCTTGCTCGACCGAGCGGTGCCGGCATCTGAGAGGGCGGCAGTGTCGGATGCCGACTTGGGCATCGTCGCGGCGCGTCTTCGGGCGTCGATCCGAAGCGCGGTCGACGAGGCGATCGCGAAATGTAGTAGGCCGAGCGAAGCTCGGCACGCGGACGGCAAATGTGGTATGCCGAGCGAAGCTCGGCAATCGCGGCCGATCAACTTCGGCGTCCGCGTCGGGTGGACGATCATCGAGCCGCGCGACGCCGAGCGGCCCTTGGCGGAACTTCGGCACGCGCTGCGAGGCGCAGCCGTCGTCGCGCGGATCGAGGAGCGGCGCGGTACCGTCCTAGCGGCGATCACGCACGAGCTGCGGACGCCGCTGACGTCTATCGTAGGTTTCGTCGAGCGGTTGCGCGAGAATGGCGTGAGCGCGAAGAGCC
>DASQJC010000147.1:0-2187 GCA_035631255.1 Candidatus Eremiobacteraceae bacterium
ATTTCCCGACCGGATCTCCAAGGCGGTGCTCGCCAAGGGATTGGACGCCGGAACCGCATTCGAAATCGTCTCGATCGACATCGCCGACGTCGACGTCGGCAAGAACATCGGCGCCGAACTTCAGACGAGCCAAGCCGAAGCCGACCGCCGCATCGCGCAAGCGAAGGCCGCCGAACGACAGTACGCGGCGCTCGCAGCCGAACAAGAGCAGAAGGCGCAGACGCAAGCGATGCGCGCGAAGGTCGTCGAGGCGGAAGCCCAAATTCCGCAAGCGATTGCCGAAGCGTTTCGCAGCGGTCATCTCGGCGTCATGGATTACTACCGCTTGAAAAACATCCAGGCCGATACGGAGATGCGCGCAACGATCGGCGGTGCTCCCGATGGCGGAAGCGCCGATCAGCAACAGCCGCCAACGCCGCCGGTGAAGTAGGTCTTGGACGTGCGCGATATCGGCGGACTCGTTTGGATCGTCTTCGTACTTATCGCAGTGGTATCGAGCATCGCCAGAAGCGCGCGTAAGGCTCGCACGACCCAGGCACCGCCTCGCAGTGGGCAGACGATTGCGCAACCGGTTCGCACGGTTCCGAAACCGCCGCCGCAAATGGGGCAACAGTTAGCTTCGCTGATGGCGCAGTTTGCGCAAGAAGCGCAGAGACAAGCGGCGCCTCCTCCGCCGGCACCACCGCCCCCGCCTAAACCGGTGCCGGCTGCGCCCGTACCCCCTGCACCGGCGCCGCAGGGCGTCGTTCCGCCGCCGCAGCCCCGCATGCGTCGCTTCTTAGCCGATCGCAGCGACCTAGTGCGCGGCATCATCGCCGCTGAAGTGCTCGGAAAGCCTCTCGCACTGCGCGACGAATAACGTCGTATTGACCTCAACACAACGCTCGATCGAACTCAGCGATCTGCCGGACCGCGTTCGGCTATTCGGTCAGTACGATCGCAACCTGTCGGCCATCGAGGAAGCGCTTGACGTTTCGGTACAGGCCGACGGCGATTGGATTCGCGTCAACGGTCGTCCGGAAGACGTCGAACGCGCCGAAAGCGTCGTTCGGCGAATGATCGATGCTGCACGGGGCGGGGCGTACGTCACACCCGACGATGTGGCCCTCGCGTTTAGCGACCTGCGCGAGAACGCAGCCGGCCGCGCGTTGCCTGAAACGCTCATCGAGACTCAGCGTGGCCGAAGCGTTCGTCCGCGCACTCAAGGACAGCGCCGTTTCGTCGAGTCGGTCGAATCGAAAACGTTGACGATTGGTATCGGGCCGGCGGGCACGGGGAAAACCTATCTCGCTATCGTGATGGCGGTGCGCGCGCTGCGCAATCGCGAAGTCGCGCGCGTCGTGCTGTCGCGGCCGGCGGTCGAAGCAGGCGAAAAACTGGGATTTCTTCCCGGCGATTTGCGCGAAAAAGTCGATCCGTACATGCGGCCGCTCTTCGACGCGCTCAACGATCTGCTCGGACCTCAAGTCGTCGACAAGCAGATCGATCGCGGTACGCTGGAAGTTGCTCCGCTGGCTTACATGCGCGGGCGTACGCTCTCGGACGCGTTCGTTATTCTCGACGAAGCGCAAAACGCGACCAGCGATCAACTCAAGATGTTCCTTACGCGGCTTGGGTCGGCATCGAGGATGGTAGTCGCCGGAGACGAGACGCAGATCGATCTTCCGTCCGGCGAACGCAGCGGGCTGCGCGACGCCGCGAATAGGTTGAGCGGCATCGACGACGTCGGAATCGTCGAGCTCGACGAAGGCGACGTGGTGCGCCACCCTCTGGTGGCTAAGATCATCCGCGCGTACGGCGCCCCTCGCGCGAAGTGATCTATTATCGTAACGACGTTAAAGGCAGCGGCGTCGACGGCCGCGCGCTCGTCGCGACGGCGAAGAAACTGCTGGTCGCCGCCGGCGAAGCGTCCTCCTCGTTGTCGCTCACGCTGGTGGGCGATGCGTCGATTCGCGAACTCAACCGAGAGCATCGCGGAAAAGACAAGGCCACCGACGTCCTGAGCTTTTCGCTCGTAGAAAACGGCAGCGCGTCGGCGGAACGATTGCTGGGTGACGTCGTGATATCCGTCGACACAGCGCGGCGGCAAGCGGTCGAGTACGACGCGACGCTGCAAGCCGAGTTGTACCGGCTGTTGATTCACGGCATTCTTCACGTCATGGGACACGATCACGAACGCGCTGGCGA
>DASQJC010000148.1:0-10130 GCA_035631255.1 Candidatus Eremiobacteraceae bacterium
TCGACAAGCTCGCGTTGACGCACATCGACACGCGGCCGTCGAAGGTGTCGAAGGACGCGCTTGCGAGGCCGCCCCGCGCCGGCGACTCGTTCGAGCAGTTCTGGCGCGGCCTGCCGGATATTCTCGCAGCGTCGGATCTCCGCGCGCTCGTGAGCGGTCTTGCCGATGCGCATCGGGCGAACAAGACGATCGCCGTCGGCATCGGCGGACACGTCATCAAGACCGGCCTCGCGCCGGTGCTCATCGATCTCATGCGCGACGGCATCGTCAACGCCGTCGCGAGCAACGGCTCCGTGTGCATCCACGACGTCGAGCTTGCGATCGCCGGCAAGACGTCGGAAGAAGTCGACGTCGCCCTGCGAGATGGTTCGTTCGGCATGTCCGCGGAGACATCGGATTTCATCCTGGAAGCTATATCGAAAGCCGGTCCGGCCGTCGGGCTCGGCCGCGCGCTCGGCGACGCGCTGCTCGCGCGTAAAGCGCCGTTCTGCGAGACATCGATCCTCGCACAAGGAGCCGCGCTCGACATACCCGTCACTGTTCACGTCGCGGTCGGCACCGACATCATCCACATGCATCCGAAAGCGGACGGCGCGGCGTTAGGCGCCGCGTCGCTGCTCGATTTCCGCACGTTCACGCGCGTCGTCGCCGCGTTGACCGACGGGGGCGCGTATCTCAACTGGGGATCTGCCGTCATCATGCCCGAGGTGTTCTTAAAAGCGCTGTCGGTCGCGCGAAATCTCGGTTATCGCGGCAAGTTCGTGACGGCCGACTTCGATTTCATCCGTCACTACCGTCCGCGGACGAACGTCGTCCATCGACCGCACCTCGACGGCGGCCGCGGTTACATGTTCACCGGACATCACGAGATCATGATCCCGTTGCTCGCTGCGGGGCTTCGTTTGGCGCTTCGATGAGTTTACGCTACGCGCCGGTCACCATCGCGCTCGTCGTCATCAACCTCGTGGTCTACGGCGCCGATCAGCTGACACCTGAATACGGTCAGACCGGCCTCCATCAGCTGATGATCCTTGGCGCGATCATCCCCGAGCTCGTCTTGCGCGGCGAATACTACCGAATAGTCACGTCGGGCTTCTTGCAGTTCAATCTGCCGCACATCGGCTTCAACATGTACGCACTGACGCAGGCGGGCATGGTCGTGGAGAATATCTGGGGCAGCGGGCGATTCGCGATCATCTACTTCGCGGCGCTCATCGTCGGCGGTATCGCCGCGTACGAGACGACGATCCACACCGTCGAGATCACCGCCGGGGCATCGGGTGCGATCATGGGCCTGTTCGGCGCGATCTTCGCGCTCGGTCTCAAGGTGCCGCGTCTGCGGCAGATGCTCGTCGGATGGGCGTTGTTCCCGATCATCGCGACGTTGTCGGTTGGCCTGACGACGAAGGGGATCTCGAACGCCGACCACATCGGCGGCCTCATAGCCGGTGCGCTCGTCGGTTTCACGCTGCCGGCCGCTCGGCTTCGCGCTCCCGTCGAAGACGAAATAGGGTAGCGCTTTCGGCGCTACTCGGAGTCGGCTCCGATCGTCGCCGCCAACTGCGCGCGCGATCGCAACCCGAGTTTCGCGAGCATGTTCGAGACGTAATGCTCGACCGTCTTCGTGCTCAATCCCAGCTGCGTGCCGATCTCCGCATTCGTCTTGCCCGCGCGGATGAGCGATGCGATGCGTACGTCCGAACCGGTGACGATGAGCTTCGATCGCGGCCGGTGACGCGGGCGCAGACCGATGCCGTGCGCTTTGCGGCGGATCGACTCGGATGCGATTTGCGCGCCCATTTCGTCGAGCTCGCATATCGCGGCGTTGATGATATCGCGATCGGCTTTCGCCAAGCCGGCCGTCGCCTTGAGATACGCGGCGCGGAACCTTTCCTTCGATGTCCGCGCAGCTTCGAGCAGCGACGCCGTGCCTTCGGCGACGCACCCATCTGCGATGAGTGCGTAACCCTCGATTTCTGCTCGTAGACTCGCGCCAAGCGGCCAGCCTCGCTCGAAGCCTTGCCGTGCGAACTCCCAAACCTTTTTGATCTCGTCGAAGCGGCCGAGCTGATAGAGCACCCGCGCCTCGCCTGCCTTCGCGCGCACGTCGGTGCCCTCGGGTTCGTGTTGGCCGACCCACCCTTGAGCGACGGCGAGATATGCCTTCAAAGCGGAGTCGAAGTCGCCGCTCATCTCGAACACGCGGCCCGAAACAAATGTGATAGCGCGGCGCCAGCGATCCGAGACATGCGCATGATCGAGTTCTTCGATGACGTGCGAGGCGTCCGCGAACTTACCGAGCATCGCGTTCGCGAGCGCTAAAGAACAGCCGACTCGTGCGCGAAGCGACGGGCTGCTCTCGCGAGCTTCCGCGTACGCGACGACGTCGAGCGCAAGCGCCTCTTCGAGTTCCCCGCGATCCTGGATGGCCGTCGCTAGGTTGAGCCTCAGAACGGCAGTGACGCGCGGTAGTTTGACACCGGGGTGGTCAAGGCCGCGCCGGCACCACATCTCGTAGGATGCTCGATCGCCTCGTAGGTCGGCGAGGTAGCAGCACTTGATGCAGGCGTGAGCGTATTCGGCGCTGAGATCGTTTGCAGCCGCCATCGCAGCCGCTTCCTCGGCTTCGTGCGTTCCCCGCTCCGGATCACCGAGCCGTCCGTGTACGACGCCTAGCCATGCTTTGAGGCGTATTCGATCTCGCGTAGGCGTCGTCGGCAAACACGCTTCGATTCCGCTGGTGAGAAGCTCGGCCGCGGACTTTGTGTTTCCCGAGCGGTCGGCGACCGCGCCCGCGAGTGCGTATAAACGCGGCAACGCTTCGGGCACCGACCGTTTCGCATCCTCGATCGCCAGTCCGAGATACGCTGATGAGACCGCAGTGTCGTCCGAACCTTCGAACGCCGCCTCGGCGAACCGGCTGCGCATCTCGACTCTAATGCCAAGCGGCAGTCCGGGCGCTTTCGTTTCGACATCCCGCATGAGCGCGATCGCAGAATCGATGTCGCTTGATAGCGCCGCGAGAGCGGCAAGCCCGGCCTTCGCTTGGATCCGTACGTCAGGACTGTCGATATCTCGCTCAGCCGCCTCCTCGAGTGCAGACTGAGCCTCAGCGCGATCAGCGCGATCGAGCATCGCCAAGCCGTGGTCGAGCAGCGCCCGCGCAGCTTGTTCTTTGTGGCCGGCACCGTCGAGGTGGGCGATCCTGCGCCACGGATCGATCACTAGCCGTGACATCGTATCGTGCAGGCGCGTTCGATCCGACGATGCCATCAACGCGTAGCATGCTCGACGCAACAGGTCGTGACGGAACTGCACGCCGCGCGGAGATACTTTCGCGATGAACAGAGCCTCGAGATCGAAGATGATCGGCTCTAAAGACGCCATGTGCAGACCGGCGAGCTCGCTGAGAAGCGCGAGCGGCGCGGGCTCGGAGTCGATGGCCAAGCATTGAGCGACGCGCAACTGGATCGCGGTCAATGACTTGACGCGGTCCGCAAGCAACGCGTTTAGACCGATCGGCTGGCCCGCGTGTCCGCCGGCGGCAGCGACGATCAGCTGCTCGGCGTAGAGCGGGTTACCTCCTGAAAGCGCGTAGAGTTCGGCGATGACGGTTTCGTCGACGGGCTGGTCGTACGTCGCTGCGACAAACGCTCTGAAGTCGGCCATCCCGAACTCGCGAAGCCGAACGACGTTTCCGAGTCGCATCTGCGACAGCCGCACCGCAAGCCGCTCGCATCGCTCTTCTCCGAGCCTTGCGGCGATGTGCCAGCGAACCGATACGCCTCGAAGCCTGTCCGCGAGGTACGTGATGGCGTCGAGTGTTTGATCGTCGGCCCACTGCGCGTCGTCGATCTGAACGACCAGGCCGGCTGATCCGCGACGGTCGAGGGTCTTTAGAATAGCGGAGAGACGTCCGGCTTCGCTCGGCCGCTGCCAATTTGGAGTGTGGGAGACCTCTAGCTCACGAACGATCGTAAGCAACGGCTCCAATGGGACGGTCGACGCCACCTGATGGCAAGTAACGCTGATCGCGGATACGCGCGCCAAGCGAGCGGCCTCACCGAGCAGCCGCGTCTTGCCGCCTCCCGGCTCACCAAAGATAAGTGTAACCGGGGGCCAAGCACTGCACAGGGACGCCAGCTCTTCGGCCCTGCCGACAAACCGGTCTACGCGCTCCCTAGAACGCGCAAGGTCGATAAGTGTGGGGATATTCCCGGTGACCGCCATCACACGCACGCCTATGCTAGACGGAACTGCGGTTGATTGACTAACTCGCAGCCAACCTAGAATAGGGGATTGTTATGCGCTCGAGCATCCTCCTCCGGGCCTGCGTGTCACTGGCGATTGTCGCCCTTCTGACAGCCTGCGGGTCAGTCGCCACACCGTTGCAGCCCACCACCCACTCGTCGGTGGTCAATCACTACGACAATCCGCAGGACCCCAACAAGTAGTCGACAGATCAGGCGGCGGTTTGCCGTAGCACCTTAAGGGTCGCGGCCGCGCAGCGGTCCCAGGACATCGTTGCTGCGCGCTCGAGCCCCCTCTCGCGCAGCTCTTGTGCGAGACTATGATCGGTGAGTACTCGCTCCAGCTGGGAGGCGAGCGATTTGGGGTCGCCCGCACGGAAGTAAAGGCCGGCGTCTCCGCCTGACTCGGGAACGCTCGCCGCGTCGGAGGCGACGACCGGCGCTCCAAAAGCCATCGCCTCGAGGACCGGCAGACCGAAGCCCTCGTAGCGCGATGGAAACGCGAAGGCCGCTGCGCTCGCATAAAGCGATGCGAGCCGATCGTCGTCCACCTCGCCGGCGAAATCGACGCGGACGCCCCCGGGTATCGTCGCAGATACGGCGCGTTTTCCCACGACCAAGAGCGCGGTCGTCGCCCGGATCGCTTCGGGCAAAAGGCCCATCGCTTGCAACAGCGTCGACAAGTCTTTTCGCGCCTCCGCCTCGCCGACGAACAGCACGAAGCGCTCGGCGCCGACAACTCGAACGCGCGGCGGTCGAGCGTCGAGAAGAGCGGAGTCGACGCCGAGCGGAATGACCTCGATCCTGCCATCGCCGACGCCGAGATGGCGGACGATTTCTGTCTTCGAGAACTCAGAGTCGGTGATGATGCGCGCCGCACGCGCCGCCGCATGGAGGAATGGTTCTTGTCGATGGCGCGCAAGCGCCGGATCGTCGGCGGGTGCGTCGACGAACGGCCATACGTCGTGAATCGTGGCGACGTCGCGACAATCGGTGCGGAAGAAGATCCCGTTCCACGGGTGCCACACGACGTCGAAGCCACGACGGCGCGCATAGGATCGGTTTGCGACGGCGACGCGCGCGACACCGAGCGCCGTCGCCAACTTCTTCGTCATCATCCCCGGGAACGGATGTGAGACGAGCATCGTCAGGTCGACATCGTCATCGCTCGCAAGCCAGCGTCGAAGGAGCGCTCGCACGTAGCGGCCGATCCCGCGGCGATCGTGCATGATGTTGTCCGCATCGACGCCGATCCGCAGACGCGGACGCGCCGCATCAAGCGGCGAGGGCACGTCCGAATGCCTCGAGCGTACGCTCGGCGCAGAGCTCGACGGTGAGCGAGGCTGCCCTCGCGCGACCGGTTTGAGCGAGGCGTGTTGACAACGCTGCGTCGTTCAGCACGCGTTCGATCGACGACGCGAGCGCATTGGCATCACCGCCCGGGAAGATCAGCGCGGCATCGCCTGCGACTTCCTTGACCGCCGGTGCATCCGATGCGATGACCGGCACGCCGAAGCTCATCGCCTCGAGCACGGGCAGACCGAAACCCTCATAGCGCGATGGGAATGCGAACACAGACGCTCCTGCGTATAAGGAGGCGAGACGTTCGTCGCTGACCTCGCCCTCGATGCTGAAACGGACTCCCGCCGCGCGAAGCGCGTCGCTCACCGTATCGGTAGTTTTCCCCGCGACGACAAAAACAATCGACGCGCGAAGCGCTTCAGGTAGCAACGACGCCGCACTGACGAGCGTCGGAAGATCCTTCCGCGGCTCGGCCTCGCCGACGAAGAGGACGTAACGATCGGCATCCGGCAAGCGGGCGGGCGTGGCGTCGGTCGGCGTGAGGCGAGGCACTCCGTTCGGGATGACGTCGATGCGGGCGGCGTCGATATTCAGGTGGGCGACCAGTTCTCCGGCCGTGAAGCGCGACACGGCGATGAAACGCCGCGCCGATTCGACCGCCTGCAAATAGTGGCTCTGCTCGCGGGCGCGTTTGCGCTCGTCGGGTGACGGGGCCGCGAAAGGCCAAAGATCGTGGACGGTGACGACGGAGGGAAGCGGCGACGTCCACGTCATGCCGTTCCACGGAAACCATACGAGTTGAACGCCCGACTTCGCCGCTTCCGAATGGCGAGCGACGTTGATGTCGGAGACGCCCGTCGCTTTGCGCAGCTGTCCGGTCACGAGTGAAGGGAAGAGATCCGGAACGAGGAGCACCATTTCGATTCGCGATCGAAAGCGCGCGTTCCACGAATCGATGAGCGAACGGACGTAGCGTCCGATGCCGCGGCGATCGCGGAGGATATTCGCCGCGTCGATCCCGATCCGAAGCGAAGAGCTCAGCGCTAGAAGCCCGGCAGCATGCCTGAGGCCGGCGCCGGTTCTGACGGCGGCATCAGCCGCTCGCCCGTTTGCGCCTCATACCTCGCGTGGTCGTCGTCGCGAGTCGACGTGCCTGGAAGCGGACCGTCGAGCCTCACCACACTGACACCGACGAGCGACGATGCGCGCGCCTCGAGCGCCTCGCGATGCGTGAAGAAAATGATCTGCTGCCCGCTTTCCGCGAGTTTGTGGGCTTGCAAGAGCGCGGCCTCGGCTCGCGTGTCGTCGGCGTTCGCGAGTGCATCGTCGACGAGGATCGGAACGCGTTCGCCGTTTCCCAGCGTCGTCGCAAGCGCTGCGCGAAGAGCGAGCTGAAGCTGCTGGAGGGTGCCAGTCGAGAGAACCGTTGCCTCTTGCGTCGTCGCCGTTTCAGGAACGCGCACGCGAACGGTGAAGTCTGCCGGATCGATCCACGCTTCGCCGTAGCGACCACCGGTCATCGCCGATCCGAGCTTGCTCACCGCATCGTTCAGCGGCGGCGTGAAATCGCGGTGGACGATGTCCTTGACCCGCTCGATCTCAACGCTTGCGGTTTCGAGCGCTTGGCGCACCGCTCGTAACCGATCGCGCTTGGCCGCTGCGGAGAGCGCACGCTCTTCGAGCTCCGCGACCGGCGTCTGATGCGCGCGTTCGAACTCGGATACGCGACCGCGTGCCGCATCGAGCGCGCGTTCAACGTTGCGTTGGTCGCTTTCGAGCGCCTCGAGTTTGGCGTTGAGCTCAGTCTCGGATAGGTCGGCGAACTCGCCGGGGTCGCCGCCGGTAGCCGCTTGCTCCGCGCATCGGTCGGCATCGTCTTCAAGCGACTCGACGGTCGAGCCGCCCAGCGCGCGCTCGAGCTGCGCACGAGCGTTGCCGGCCGCTGCATCCGCGTGCGCGGCGAGTTCATCGGCATCTCGTTTGCGTCTGTATGCGGCGATGCGTTCGTCGATCGCTCCCGGCGCTATCTCGAGGGTGTCGAAGAGCGCATCGAGCGCGCGTTTGCGCTCTTCCGTCTGTGCCGCGGCGGCGCGACGATCGCGCTCGAGCACGTCGATGTCCTCGAGCCGCTGGACGAGAACGTCGCGGCGCTGCGCGAGAATACGGGCCGCCTCGCTTGCGCCATCGCGCGCGACACGGACCTTTTCGATTTCGAGCTGTGCGGTGCGTGCGGCGCGAACGGCGCCCACGTTTGGGCAGCCCGTCGCGCGACAGCTCGAAGCCAGCGCGGCTGTCGCGCGGCTGTTGAGCTCGGCGGCTGCTTCAGCGGCCGATTCTGCTTTCGAGATCGCCTCGCTGCGGCGCCGATTCGCGCCGGTGAATATGACCGCGAACAAGATGCCGATAGCGATCAGAGCACCGCCGCCGAGTGCGAAGCCAAGCACGTGAGTGACGAGCCAAATCGCGAGCAAAATCGCACCGAAGCCGAGCGCGCCGGTCGCGGCCGCGAGCGAAGGCCGCTGGCGCTGACGCGCGATCGCCGCTGCGGTCTCGAGGGTTCGCGCCCGGCTTTCGGCAGCGTCGGCTTCATCCGCTTCGCGTTCGAGCGCAGCCAGTGCGTCTGCCGTGATCGCGGGCCGGTCTTTCGCGGCCGCTTCGTGCGCTGCCAGGGCTTCGTCGAAACGCGCGACCGATGCCCGCTTTTCTATCAGCTCGTTGCCGGCGACGTCGACATCGTGCTGCAATGCCGCGCGATCCGCCTGACGCGCCGTGGATCGTGCAGTGGCATCGGTTTCCGATTGCTCGGCCGCGCGGTACGACTCGACGGCAGCATCGACGTCGTCGCGCCGTTCGAACGCCGCCGCCGAGTTAGAGTCGACGACTCCGCGCTCGTCGAGCGCCGCATCGAGTCGCCGTTTCGCCTCAGCTGCGTCGGTGATGCGCGAGCGCAATCCGCGGAGTCGAACAGCGGCGAGCGCAGCGGCGCAACGCGATCTGCGGGCCGCAATGTCGTGGGCGCGCTCCGACAGATCGGCCTGTTCGCGGATCGTCTCGGCGAATGCGCCTTGCTCTTCGTAGAAGCGACGCAGGTCGGTTTCGGCTTCGTCCGCCTCACGCGTCGCCTTGCCGAGCGGCGTATTGGCGCCTGTGAGCCCGATCGAGTTACGCGCATCCTGAAGACGGTCGATCGCCTCTGCTGCGCTTGCGTCGCCCGCCGATCCGATGATCTCCGCGAGCCGCTCAGCGAGCACATGCGACGCTGATTCATCGACGCCGATATCGCCCGCGATCAACACCGCGGCCGAGCGATAGACGTCGAGCGGTATTTGAAGCGTCTCTTCGCCCGGCGATGCAGACTTGTTGCCGGTGAGTGTCGTCACCGGACGTCGCGTGACCGCGTCGACGGTTTCGGTCGGCACGTCGGCGCGCGCGAAATCGCGCGTCACCTCGAACGTGCGGCCATCATCGAGCCGGTAGCCGAGCATCGCCCCAAACCGCCCGCTCCCGGTCCACGGCTCGTAGCGCTTTCGGAATTTGTTGTGCTGCGTTTCGGGAAAACCGAAGAGCATGCGGATGATGCACTCGACGATCGTCGACTTGCCGGCCTCGTTGGGGCCGTAGACCACAGTCAAACCGTCGCCGAACTTCAGCGAAAGATCCCGCAGCCGGCCGAATCCGGCGATGACCAGACGCTCGAGCCTCACGCCGGAATGCTTTTCCGTGCGAACGCGAGCATCCCGTATCGCAGCGCGTCTTCGAGCATCGGACGCTCCGCCTCCGACGCGGCGGCGATCCGCTCGCGCATCTTCTTGACGAAATGCGCGCGGACAGTGCGCCCTTCGCGCTCGGCGGCGTCCAGGTCGATGGCAGCGCTTTCGTCGACGAGCTTCGTGCCTGGGAAGCGCTCGCCGAGGTCGGCTTCGAGCGCCGCGGTGTCAAGATCGAGCGAGTCCTGCGCCCCACCACCGAGGCGGACGCGGCAATACGTCGCGCCGTTCCCTGATGTCGTCGCCTCGAGGCGGTCGGCGACTGCCCGCGCCAAGGCGGCGCGGTCGCCGTAGGCGCTGACGTCGAACGCGACGTCCAAATAGCGCACGTGGTTGACGTCGATGAATTCGGCGGACACGCGTCCGTTCTCGACCGTGAGAAGCGATGCTGTGTGTCTGCCGTCCTGTGCCGTCGTGTGCGGTTCGAGCGACCCCGGATACGCATAGCGCGGCGATTGGAGCATTCCGTGGAAGTGACCGACCATCGCATAGGCCGCGCCCGTCCGTTCGATCTCGGCGCCGGTGAAAGGCGCGACGCCTTCTTTGTCCGGCGGCATGTGGTCGCGGTCAGAGCCATGGAAGAGAAGGAGGTGCGTTCCCGAGCCCTCGCAGTTGAAATCGCCGATCGCCGGATCGCGATCGATGTCGTGTTCGTGCCCGAAGCCCCACAAAGTGAGGCCGTCGGCGAGTGTCGCGGAGGCGAAGCGTCGACGCCCGAAGATGGTCACGTTGTCGGGCAGATCGCCCATCCGCTCGTACACCGACGCCGGCGTGTGCGGATCGTGGTTGCCCGGGCTGATGAAAACGCGGA